>WQTN01000113.1 GCA_009786295.1 Methanomassiliicoccaceae archaeon | reverse complement strand
TCCGCTGCCGCCGATACCAGCATTGTAACCGCTGTTAGGCGAGGTCACTTTCAGTGACCCGCTGTTCTTGCCAGGGTCAAGGGCACTGTCGATGACGATCGCTGTACCTGCCGGCACAAGAATGCTGCCGTCGATCGTGTTGGAATCCGCCAGCAACATCGTCGCTGACGCATTGCCCTCAAGTTCTATGTTGCCAGCGATGTTTATCCCGCTGATTATCATGGTTGTAGCCACATTATTTTGGATAATGATGCTTATGCTCTGTTGAGCACTGCCATTCTGTGTAATCTTGTAAGTAAGACCGTTTGCATCTGAGTCAAATGTCAGAACACTTGTTACACTATCCCACGTGACACCCCAGGCACTTGCCGGACTGTCAAGGTATATCGTATAGTCTGGGTCAGTTGCGGCAGATGAATCTTCGGAACCTCCCGGGACTATCTGTACAGCAACGATCATTGCCAACATTATTGTCAGTACGAGCATCCCCACACTAAGAGCGGGGCGCTTCCCTAATATTTTGTTTTTATTTTTGTCATTACGCTGTTGCGTTTTCATTCACATGCCCTTCTTGGTTTTTTTTGAATTTTTAAGAAAATGTCCGCGGATGCCGTTGACCGGCTTGCGTAAGCGCGTTTTATGAAAAATATTGTGTAAAAACCATGAGCCATGCTTGCGAAAAGGTTCTTGATCAGAGATGCGATGCGGTCACGTACAAAACAATGCCTGACGCTGCTCCGATGGATACAAGTCTTGGTCTTTTCTTGCCTGATCCCGCCGGACGTCTGGGAATATTTCCTGCCGCAAAACGCTGCGTTGACCAATCGACCAAGAGTTGGAAAGTTTCCGATCCTGCTTACAGCAAAACCGAACGCATGGGGAATATCAAATAAGATAAACTGTACCTTTCCCCCTGTTGTTCCCCCCTTCACATTTAGCCCCCCCTAGTATCGCGCATTCGTGGAGAACGCGTCGAATCGTTACTGGCAGACAATGTTTACCCATCTGCCTGTAACCAATAAGTATGTATGATTATCTATATAAAAATATTGATGCAATGCAGAGTCTTCTTCGGGTTAAATGAAGCGGTCTGGATTGTGCCTGGAGCAGGAGGTAAGCATCAGGGCCCTTCCGCATGAAATCCGCTCACAGATCAAGAGGTCGCATAATTCCTAATGTTTATTTACATTCCTGTTGATACATTGATGATGACGACTGGCAATCGCGAGGACTATCTTATCAACATACTCAGACTGACGGAGGGGGAGAACACAACAAAGACCACTGAATTGGCCGTCTATATGAGTGTCTCGCCGGCAAGTGTGACAGAGATGCTGAAGGCTCTTGCGAACGAAGGCCTTGTAGAATATGAGAGATACCATGGCGTAAAGCTTACCGAAGAGGGGCTGGCATACGCAAGGCAGATCAGGAAGAAGCATCATGTGCTTGAGAACTTTCTCATAAATGTTCTGAATGTTGACAGAATGACCGCACACGAAGAAGCATGCAGGCTGGAGCATGCGTTGTCAGAAGAGTCGGCGATAAAGATGTGCCAGATGATGGGAACCCAAGTGGACAGCGATTGTCAGAGCTGCTCTGTGCCATGCAAAGCCGCATCCTCCGCAGGGACAAATATCACAGCATCGCTGTCTGATCTCAACCCGGGAGAGCACGGAGTGATATCTCATCTCAGGAACAATGATTCCAGGGTCATTAAGAAACTGATCATGATGGGATTCGTACCAGGCCGCGAGCTTACTCTCGACTCAAGTTTACCGGAAGAGAACATGACCGTTGTCTGTGTGGAGAATTCTGTGGTGGCGCTGACGGCCGATCTTGCATCCTCGGTTTTTATCGACACGGCCGAATGATCAGCGGTGGGTGAAGACCGCTCTTATCAGATCTTTGCTCTTACTCTCAAGTTTGACAAAACCCACACGCTCGAACTGGACCGTGTCGTTGTTCTCATTTAGGATCCCTTCCTCTGTAAGTCCGTTCACGATATTGCCGTCTTGCATCAGAAGTTCTGTCCTTATGCTGTTCCGCCCCACCCACTGGACCGCCTTCGCGCCCTTCTTCAGTATGGAGAGGTCGTTGCCGGCGTATCTTGCCGGGGTGCCGTATTCAAGATTGCAGAGGTCTTTCAGTCTGATCTGTCCTTTATCGGCGAACATCTTCGAATCCTCGGAGGAGATGAACACGGTCCTGCTTCCATCGATATGATATCCGCGGTCCCCTCTCTCCGGATGGTCAGGATGAAGCGGCGCTTTCCCATCGATAGCATCAATGCCATCGATATCATATCTCACCGGGTCGGCAACAAAGAAATATCTGTTGGAAATTCCGTCGATCACATCGCGGTTCATTCCGTACAGGTTGTCCCAGGAGAATTGGATATCGACCGGTTTTATGCCGCTCTCCACCCAGTATCTTCTTATGGCTTCCGGTTTGATCCCTCTTTTTTCTATCGCTCTTACCGTGCCGGTCCTGACATCATCCCATCCGCTGTATTCTCCTGATCGGATACTCTCTTTGATCAGCGATGTTTTGAGCATCGTATCCGAAATGTTCACCAAGCCGTAATGATAGTACTCCGGTTTCTTCCATCCGAAGTAATCGAAGATGTATTCCTGTCTCAGAGTGTTGTTCAGGTGATCCTTTCCGCGTATCACATGGGTCACGCCGAGAAGATGGTCATCGATAGCAACCGAGAGGTTCATCATCGGATATGCGCAGTATCTGCTGCCGGTCCTTGGGTGGGGTTGGTCGACTATCCTGAAAGCGACGAAGTCCCTTATCGCTGGGTTTGGGTGTGCGATGTCGGTCTTCACGACGGCGATCGCCTCTCCTTCCTTGTACTCTCCGCTGAGCAGTTTGTCGTATCTTTCCAGCTGCGTGTTCACTGGAAGGTTGCGGCACGGACATTCCTTTTTCTCTTCCTTCATCCCCCTCCAATCGTCGCCGTTGCAGGTACAGACGTATGCCTTTCCCATCTCCATGAGTTTTCTTGTGTGGTCGTAATATATTTCGAACCTTTCTGATTGGATGACGGTTTCGTGGATCTTTACGCCCAGCCAGTCGAGGTCCTCGGATATCATCCTGTATGCATCTGGCTCGATCTTCTCAGGATTGGTGTCCTCATATCTGGCTATCAGCCTTCCGTTGTATCTTTTGACATACTCGTCATTCAGTATCGATACGCGGGTGTGTCCGATATGCAGAGGCCCCGAAGGCCCAGGAGCGATCCTCATCACAACCTTTCCGTCAGCAGCATTCTTCAGTTCAGGCAGCAGATAGACCCTCTCTTTTTTTTCTTTGGAAAGAAGCGACGGATCTATCTCCTCAAGCGCTTTGGTCTGTTCTTCCAAAGACATCTTGTTTATGTTAGACACTATCGATTCTATCAGGGGCGTAATCTCTCCCGCCCTGCTTCTGTATTCCGGGCTCTCAGCTAGTACTTTTCCGACAACGGCTTTGGGATTCGCAGTGCCTTTGAAGAACACCGCGTTCTGCAGTGCATATTTTTTTATGAGCGCCTCGGTATGGCTGTCCGACATGATTGTGCATTTGACTTCGAATATTTATCTGTTCATTGTTCTTGCGAAGAGTAGATTGGGAATGTCATCGATCCCAACAACATAATGTATGCAGAGAATGGCCACATGCGTAGCTGACAGAAATCAATTTTTATTAAAACCCCCCGAGCCATGGAATGGAGGAAGTTTTGTTCCAAGGCTCAGGTTGAGTTGCATGGTTGGAACCATCATCCATCAGTATGATGTATATGATATATAAAAGTTCACAATCAACAATCCTTCTTTATTTGAACAAATTTTATATGTGCGATAAGAGAGGCCCGATACTAGGCACCACTTTATATACGCTAGGGAATCATTTACAAGAGAGAAGAACATGCCCATAAAAGCCAGATATACCTTGGATGACATAGTTGGTCTTGTGACGCCCATCATCAGTCAGTACAGTGCTGTGCATCGTGCGTTCATATTTGGATCCTATGCCAAGGGTGAGGCAGATAATAGAAGTGATGTCGACATCCGTATAGATGCAGATGGCCTCGGGGCGATGGACTACTGTGGTTTGGCGGGGCGTCTCATGATGGCATTGGATATTCCCATGGATCTGGTAGAGACTGACAGCCTGAGTGAGGAGTTCCTAAGTGGAATAAGAGAGCAGGAGGTGCTGATTTTTGAGAGATGATATGGTGCTCTTGAAGCGCATACAAAATTATTGTTGCGACATAGAGTATGACATTAATAGGTTCGGAGACAGCTTTGACGATTTCATGGAAGATCCCACATACCGCAGGTCTGTGTGCCTCACTCTAATGCAGATTTCCGAGACCTCTAAGAACCTGACCGATGTTTTTAAAACAGAACATCCAGAGATTGATTGGCCAAGCATAATGGGGTTCAGGATATTGGTCGCCCATAAATACCATGATGTAGATTATGTGAAGGTATGGGAGATAGCCAGCACTCAAATACGGGAACTGATGAATTTCTGTGGCATGGTGCTAAGCAGAAACTGAAACATGACTGTACCCATCCGAAGGGTTTCGCAGCTTTCGGGCTAATAATATAAGGATGAACCGCTTACAGAGGAATATGGCACTAAGGGACTTTCTGGGAGAAAATGTCTTTTCGATCAAAGGGAATACCGATCCTGTTTCAACCAAGATAACGGAAACCATGCTCAGCGATCAGGATACAACGGTGCTGTTCGAGAATATCAACGGGAAAAAAGCCGCAGGGAATGTTTTCTCGACGAGGAAAAAGATCGCCGCCGCTATGAACATCTCCCCGGAGAAGATAGTCGGACACATCCTGTCCGCGATCGATTCTCCCTGTGATCTGAATGAAGTGAAGACTCCCGAATTCACAGCTAATAAAATGAAAACAGATCTTGCGGCCCTCCCGATCCCAAAATATTATCTGGAAGACGGCGGCAGCTACATAACTGCCGGAGTGATAGTTGCGGAGTATAAAGGTAAGAAGAATGTCTCTTTCCACAGGATGATGGTCGTGGATAAAGACAAACTGGCCGTCAGATTGGTCCCGAGGCATCTCTTCACGCTTTACAATGAGGCCAAAAAGGACGGGAAGGAACTTGATGTCTCAATATGCATCGGGCTGCCGATCGAAGTTCTGATCGCCGCAGCAGTATCGACGGATTACGGTACGGATGAGTTGAGGATCGCATCCTCGATGTTCCAGGCCGGCCATGGAAAGCCTCTTGCCGTAGGGAGATGCAGCAATGGACTGATCGTCCCCTCTTCCTCGGATTATGTTCTGGAAGGAAAGATCACATTTGAAACGATGTCCGAGGGCCCCTTCGTCGACATCACCGGAACCTACGACATCGTAAGGGAACAGCCGATAATCAAGATCGAGAAGATGTGGTCCTGCAAAGATCCTGTATTCCATCTTCTTCTTCCCGGAGGGAATGAGCATTTCCTCCTCATGGGGCTTCCGCGCGAACCGATGATACTGAAGACCGTGAGGCAGGCGGTCCCCCGAGTAAAGGGCGTCCGCCTGACCGAGGGAGGCTGCTGCTGGCTGAATGGAGTAGTATCCATCGCAAAGAACAAGGAAGGCGACGGGGTCAACGCGATACTTGCGGCATTCACCGGTCACCCGTCCATGAAGCAGGTGATCGTTGTGGATGATGACATTGACATTTTCAATGACAGAGAAGTCGAATGGGCGGTCGCCACAAGGATGCAGGGCGACAGGATAATCAAGATCCCGGGCGCTGCCGGATCGTCCCTGGATCCGAGCATAGAAACGACCACCTATAAGGTCGGTTACGACGCAACGATACTTCTGGGCAAAGACAGAAAAATGTTTGAAAAGGCAAAGGTTCCAGGCCGTTAAGACTTGGCACCACTATCGAGGCAATCCGTCAGGAGTAAGCAGATGCGTTTTAGTCAAAATAATATTTTTGTATGAATTATTTTATCAATTATATATTGATTATTTTATAAGAAACGTATGAATTATTTTATAGTCTTTGTATTAACAGTTGATTAGAAGAGCGTTAAGACGAATTACGAAAACTCACTGGCATCAGTTCATGTCTCACGCCCCGCATAGGCAGCAATAGTATCAACGAGCAACCGGATATGCAAGACTCAGTTTGTCTTTTTTTTACTATCCGGGCACCTGAGCAGTGAAATCAAGTTTTGCAATATGCTCCGAGACAAGGAACAGATCTCAATAGTCTGGTAATTTCATTTTTGGTCTTGGTCATGTAATTCATGCAGAATGTTCTTGCATGTTTTTTTCAACATCGGAATGTCCTCTGTGATGGCGCCCCATATCATTTCGAGATCTATCCATTCGTAGATATGAGCTATATCATTCCTAGTTTGTCTCATGTCCTCCCATCTTATCTCAGGATGTTTTTTGGTTATCTCTTCAGAGAGGTTTTTTGTATGCTCACCGATCTGCTGTGTGTAAAAAGAACAAAGGTCCTGATATCTTGTGTTCTTCAGGAAGTCTTCTGCATCTTCGCCGTATTCTTTCATCACTTCTTCGACCTTGTCGCAATATTTGAGAATAGCATTCAATCGGTTGACGTCTTTCAGGACCCTTTTATCCATAGACGACCACACTTTCTTTCATTATTTCGCTCAGGATCTCAGGCGGAACGCCCTTTGTGGTCACAACGTCTATATCATGGCCGACAGCGTCCTGCATTTGTTTGAAAAACCCAGAGAATGTGAAAATGCTGTGTATCTTGCCTTTTTCAATACAGAAATCATAATCACTGTCCTCATCATAGTCCCCTCTCGCGACCGACCCGAAAAGATATATCTTTTCCACACCGTACTTCTCCGCCACCGGTGCGATAATAGCCTTAAGTTCTTCTATCGAATGTCTCTTTGGGGATTCGGCCGACATAATGGTTATATCTGCTCCATATCGTTTAAAACTGTCGTGTTTGTAGCAATCCTGTTCCGCACAGCATGGTAAATGAGTGATAGCAAACTCTCAAATGATTAAGAATGCGAGCAATACCATCGTTGTAATAGTAATAATATTCAGCAGTATCAGTGCCGTTTTGTATTTTCTGATATTGACGGAATCTTCCTTGTTATTTTCAACCCGTTTGTTAAAGCTGAAACCGAACAAAGCAGTAATATTTGTCATGATCACGCCTATAATTGCTATCACATAAACCAAACCGCCTATATCATGCATAAAAATAAGCCAAGTTGAGATAACAATGGTTAGTGCCATTCCTGATGTCAGCGATATCATCGTCCACTGGGTCAATCCTTTTGATTCGTCCCGCATGCGGCGATAGGTCGGACCGTGACCGCATCTGGCCCTCAGGCTTCTTAAGAACTCTTCTTTATCCTTTGGAGACAGGACCGCGCATTCTCTTGTGGTCTTCGTGCCTGATTTCCATTTTTTCGTTTGCTCATACTCGATACATATCTGATCCATGGACAGGGCGGTGGTTCCCGTGTAGACTGCGCCGAAGTCGGACGATTCTCTGATATCTTTTATTGATGAATATTCTATTTCGAGTTTCGAAAAGAATCCTCTCACAAAAAGGCAGTTCTCTCTTAAAACATATTTCAATCTAATGAACGCAAACCAGAGGAACAAAGCGTCTATCAACAAGAACGGCACAGAGAATAATATCAATATCAGGGAGGCCAGTCCATCTTTTTCGACGATGCCGAGACCGATCATCATTGCGGCGAGTCCCAATAAGAGCAACAGCATGAAGAGATTGTAATCGCCCACTTTTGATCGGTACGCTTCTTCCTGCATGTATGAATGAGGGTCTGTTCATATTTATTACACACGGGTACAGGGTGTCTCTCACCCGAGATCGAGGGAGTTTTAGCCGGGGTCCTGAACCCGCTATCTGATAGTAACAGAAAGCGGTCAGACCCACCAATTCTTTTTTCTGTCGATGGTATCAGCTCTGTCCGGACCGATGCTGATTATGTCGACTGGCACTTTCATATGCTTCTCGATGAATTCGACGTAGGCCTTCATCTCTTTCGGCAGGGCGTCATATCCGCTTTTCACAACGGATGCTGTGTCATTCCATCCTTTCCACCCTTTCATCGTCTTGTAAACGGGCTCGGCCCTCTCCAGTTTTGATATCGATGCCGGGAAGTATTTTGTTTCTTTGCCGTCGATCTTATATGCAATGCATACAGGCAATTCTGCATAATCGTTGAGAACGTCCAATTTGGTTATCGCAAGGGAAGTGAACCCGCACATCCGCGAAGCATGTTCAGCGACAACGAGGTCAAGCCACCCGCATCTTCTTCCTCTGCCGGTGGTCACGCCGAACTCTCCGCCCTTCTTCTGAAGCGCATTACCTTCTTCACCCTGCAGTTCGGTCACGAGCGGCCCTTCTCCGACCCTTGTCGTATATGCTTTAAGGCATCCGACCACTTTTTCAATGCGGTTCGGCGCTATGCCGGCTCCGGTGCATATGCCCCCGCCGCATGTGGATGATGATGTTACATATGGGTATGTGCCGTGGTCGATGTCAAGCATCGCACCCTGCGCACCCTCGAAAAGGACCTTCTTTCCGTTGTCCAATGCTTCGTTGATGAGGACCGATGTATCGCAGATGTATACGCCGATCTTCTCTCTCCATTTCTTCATTTTTTCGAGAAGCGTACTGCATTCGCACCCGCAGACCTCCGCGTCGAGCATGGCCATAAGGTCTTTTTTGTAAGGCAGGACGAAATCCGCTTTTTCTTTAAGCAGTTCATCGTCCAGAAGATCCCCTGCGCGTACTCCTATTCTTGCGATCTTATCCTGATATGCGGGACCGATGCCTTTTTTTGTTGTTCCGACGGCATCGCTGCCGCGATACTTCTCCTCGGCGCCGTCCAATTTTTTATGATAGTTAAAGATCAGGTGGGCTCTGTCAGAGATCCTGAGCCCTTCGAGGGAACCTCCGGCGTTCAGTACCTGTTCCATCTCTTCAAGGAGGTCCTCCACGTTCAACACCACGCCGTTGCCGATGACGGCAAGGTTGCCCTTCCTGACAACTCCCGAGGGCAGGCCATGCAGCTTGAAGACCTTCTCCCCGACGGTTATCGTGTGCCCCGCATTGTTCCCGCCCTGAAAACGCACAATGAGATCCGCGGTCTCATCCAGATAATCAGTTATCTTTCCTTTACCCTCGTCGCCCCATTGCGCCCCTATAATTGCGAGATTCGGCAAAATCACACCTAGTCTCTTCAACTCTTTTTGCGCTATAAAGATTGTTGTTGTGTTCATGGCTTAATCCGCCCGCGGATTTAATGTCAGCCATTGGAAATAGTATCAATGAATTCAAAGTGCAATGCAGAAATTATTTTATCTTCACTGCGCCTTTAAATCTGCTGTGGCCATTGGTGTGTTCGACTATTCGTTCGGAGGAGCAACATGGATGCTCTAAGCTTCATTCTCAACAATGGCGAAGCATGGCTTCAATATGCCATAAGATTAAATTTGCTTGGAGAAAGCAAAGGAAACCTAGAACAACTGCGGTCGCAGGCTCTCTCTGATCCTAAGATTAGATCATACTTAGAGGACATAACCGATTATCATAGCATCCTTGTAAGTAATCATAAAAACCCCGAACTGCCCATACATAAGCTCCTTTTCTTGTTGGACATCGGATTCGATACCGAGGTTCAGGAAATACGTACCGCCGTTGAAAAAATTATGGAACATAAGGACAGCAACGGAGTATATTATTCTTTGACCAACATCCCCAAGCATTTCGGAGGAAGCGGAGAGGACATTTTTGGCTGGTGTCTCTGCGATGCACCGTTGCTGCTGCTTGCGTTGCTCAAGGCAGGGGTTGACTATGAAAAACACATTAAACAAGGTGTAGATTATCTGGTGGGGTTTCACAATGGTTCGGGGTTCCCATGCACTGTTTCGCAGGAGTTTGGTAAATTCAGGGGGCCAGGAAGAAAAGACGACTGTTGCCCGTATGCTTCTTTAATTATGCTGAAACTGTTATCGGCTATTCCCGAATACCGCAATTCCGAGGTTGCAATGAATACAGCCAAAGGTTTGCTTTCATTATGGGGAAACAGCTTAGAGCGCCATCCATATATGTTTTACATGGGGACAGATTTCAGAAAGCTCAAGGCCCCTGCCATATGGTATGATATTGTGAGTGTCACAGATGTTCTGAGCAATATAGAATCTGTTAGGTCTGATGTGCGTTTTGCGGAAATGGCTGCAATGATTAAAAGCAAGCAGGACAGTAACGGGCTGTTCACGCCGGAGGCTGTTTATCAAAAAATAAAAGGATGGGACTTTGGTCAAAAGAAAAACCCCTCTCCTTATTTGACATACCTATGTTATCGCATATTGGAACTAACAGGATGATCTTTTTCTATCTCGGTAGCATTTACAGTTGAAACGTCAACTGCAAATCATCTTAAACTATCCGGACTGAAGTCGCGGTAAATGGATATGACATCTTTTGTTTTCAGATCCGTTTTGAATGATGTCGGGCTCATATGGGTGGGCGCAGCCCTTCCGGATCTATTTAGGGCTTCGAGTAAGTCCTCCATCTTTGGCGGGGACAGTTTTGTGAAAGACGATAACTCACTTACATCAAATAGGAAGGTCTCCTCATCAAGCTCGTTCCTCCACAGCCCGAGCATCTTCACGCAGCGTCTTTCATCCTCAAGGCCGTCGGTGTTCATCCGTGCCAACAGAGCTTTGTCATGCAATCGTCCAATCCAGAACGGCCCTTTATCATGCTTCTGATCCTGGCATTCCGATACGGACCTTTCAAGGGTGTTCGGATCATAATGCATGAATCCGAGCTGCCCCAGCGACCTGTCTGTGGCATTCGCCCCCTCCTCGACCTGCACATACACCCTGAAATAATGGTCCGCATAGAATGAAAGAAGAGGTTTCAGACCTCTGTCGAACTTGGCCAGTTCTTTGGCTATCGCGCACATGAGTATGCGGAGCCCGCTTTCATGGCACATGTAACCTCTTATCGGCTCGGACTGGTATCTTCTTCTGCATTTTCCTGTCTGTGCTCCCGCGAGAGGTGCAGTATCCGTAGCGGTTATTGCGATTATGCCCTTCTTTTTACACCCTCTTATGGCCGATTGGATGAACGGTACAGGGGTTCCGAAAGGATCTATATCGACATAGTCGAACGAGGACTCAGAGAAAAGCGCGTGAAGGTCTTTGTTCGACGAGACGCAGTTGGAAAGCGAATTCAGAGATATGTTATGCTCGATGTACGGGATCGCCTTGGGATCGACATCGTTCGCGGTGACCACAGTGTTCCCGACCTCGTTCGCCAACCTCACCGCTCTGGAACCCGTTGCGCTCATTGCGTCTGCGACCGATATGCTGTTTCTTTCAATGGCCCTAAGGAACATGACGCTCACGTCCCTGCCGAATGCCATTTGTTCATTGAAGAACACGTCGGATGTTCTGGTTCCAGGACCGTGCATAGAATGCACTTCTGGCACAAGTAATTTGGTCAGACCTTCT
>WQTN01000112.1 GCA_009786295.1 Methanomassiliicoccaceae archaeon | reverse complement strand
TCAATCATGAGCGCCGTAAGCTCTGGTAGTGTAGCGGCCAATCATTCGGCCCTTTCGAGGCCGACACTCGGGTTCGAATCCCGACCAGAGCACTTCAATGTCCTGATCATCTGAGCAGTTTTTTGCGGTAGTCGGTGCTCTTCTTCGCGATCTCGTCCGCATTGTCCTTGTTCACGATGTGGACCTCCGGCAGCTTCTTCGGATTGGATGCCAGCATCGCCGACATGAGGTAAGGATCAGGGAAATCCTTCTTCTCCAGCGTCTTCCTGTCCCAGTTCTCCACAAGATCCAGCACCGCCTCTATCCCCTCATTGTAGAATTCCTGCACAAGCACCGCCGCTACAGTGCAGTCCCTCGATAGAACAGCGATATTGGATTTCCTGACGGCAAAGTCGCAGCCATTGAAGGACATCGCGAGGCCTCCTCCGTCTCTTATCACATCGAGCAGATGTATGTCCGTTATATCTCCTCCTATGAACGCGGTGCCTTCAAAATCAATTTGCGTCCTTTTTCTAAGGGAGATCAGGAAATGGGCCTTCTCGTTGGTCCCGATCGGCCTGCACTGAGTCATTATCTCTGAGGCCTGCATGTCCCGGAGCCTCTCGTTCAATATCTCATCCAGGGTCATCACCATGTCCACTTCGTCCTGGTGAAGCTTTACCGGGACATTCAGCTCGTATTCCCGCCTGGGCAGTTTCAGATTCGTTATCATGCCCGCCATTTCCCTGATGGCCTTAGCCTCCTGCCTGGACATCTCAAAATCGTCAAATGCTATCTCTGAACAGTCGACCATCTCTCTCGGTATATCAAGCTCGTTGCAGAGGTTCAGCACGGCATGCTCATAGGATGACGTGACAATGAATGTGGGTAAGGTGTCCGTCAGATGCTTCAGGACCTTCTTTGCCTCAGGCATGAGCTTCAGGCATCTGCCGCTGTGCTCCATGGCCGCATAGTCTGTCATGCCGAACGCTTTCAGGAACGGCGCGATGAACCGCACGGTATCTCCCGAACGCACTTCGGACCTGTTCAGAACATAACTGACGATGTCGTCGTATCTCGCGATCATATCGTACAGTTTATCGCCGTTGTGCACAAACCGTTCGCACAGACATCTGGAACTGTTATCCAGCTGAAGGAATCCTTTGCAGCTGCAGACAAGCTGTTTGTCGTGTATCAGGCCAAGTTCAGCGGCGGGGTCGAATTCGTCCATTGTTCATACCTCAAAGGGATGCGTTGACCTCCGAGGTCACGTCGTATGGTCTCTCCAGCGTCTTTCCGTTCTCGATGAGCCTTTTGTTCTCGATGCTTACCCTGCCGCCGGCGAACAATCCTATCGTCGACACTACCAGCGGAAGTTCGCGTTTGGTGCCTTCCTCCCTGATCTTTTTGAAAAGCGGCTCGTCCGTTCCTTCTTTTTTGATCACGTCTTCCAAAGACGATGAGGCGATCTTTCTGCCGATGTCATTCCAAAGGTCATCGAACCCCGGACCCCTGATGGGGAATCTGCAGTACGTCAGGGCAGCGCCACGGTCCCATTCCTCTGTGCATATGTGGATCATCGCGCCATGATCGTCCGAGCCCTCTCTTATCAGCGACCATATGGCCTCTTCCCATGTCCCTTTCGGACCGTCGGGGAGTGCCGGATGGAGGTTTATCATGTCATATACTTTGCACGTCTCATCATCCATCCACAGCATGTATCCCGCAAGCACGCCGAGATCGAACCCGTACCCTTCGGTGAGCTCCCTGAGCTTCTTCCCGTATTCGTTCCTCCATGCGGCCTCATCGGATTTGCGGATGTCGGGGCGGAATTCCTTCCACGACAAGGTTATCAGAGGTATCCCGTAGCCTTCGACCATATCGAAGAACAACTTCCTCTGTTCTTTTTTAGGGTTCGGTTCCTCGGTGTTGTCCCAGTTGCAGAATACGAACGAGATATCGACATCCAAAAGACCCTGCTTTTTTTTGTCCATTACCGTTTTCAAAAGATTCCTGGAGCCCGGACCCCTTCCCGTGGAGAACCACCCTAGCTTAAGCATGATATTGTTCGGAAAGCCGTGAGAGTATATCTCTTTATACATCGAAGATGACGGTGACGGACGGTTCGCCGGCGTCCACTGAGAGCATGTGGTAAGTCACGGCTTTGATCTCAGACTTTATCCTGTGTCTGCTTCTGTCGAGGATCTCGCCTCTGCCTTCGCACATCACTTTGCCGCCGTCGAACTTGACATCTAGTTCGCACAGCACCACTCCGTCGCAGTCCTCGAGAAAAAGCAGTTCCGACAAGAAAGAGTACAGCATATCCTCGGCCTCGTCGCCGAAGACCTCCACGCTGAATGTCTCGACGGGTCTGATCCCGGAAAGGTCCACTGTCTGGTCGAAGAGCGCGTAGCCCGCATTGGCGAAGCACTCCTCCAGCGTATTCCCGTAAGCTTTGACCATGAGGTCCGCCGTGTGGTCGATCAACTCATACTTTTCCACATTTCTGGATATGGCAAGGAGAGTATTTGTCGTTGCCGTCTCCTGCTATGCGTGGTATGTCTACATGGAAATTCATCACATACCGACCAAGATCATATCTGATAAAGGCCCTTGGCAACGGTTTCACCGGCGCAGCCTTGTAATAAAACTTAAACTGCAAAGGAGCTCTTAACCTTATGAAGGGTGAAAAGATACGTTGCCCGTGGGCAGAAAACGACGCCAAGATGTCAAAATACCACGATGAGGTCTGGGGTAAGCCCGAACATGACGATCAGAAGCTTTTCGCGAAGCTTTGCTTGGATTTGATGCAGGCGGGGCTCATGTGGCGAACGATCCTCTATAAGCAGGAAAGTTTCCAAAAAGCGTTTGATGATTTCCATATTGAAACGGTTGCAAGCTACGATGAAGCAAAGGTCGAGGAACTTATGCAGGACAAAGGGATCGTACGCAACCTGTTAAAGGTCCGCGCCATAATCAACAACGCCAACCGGGTCTTGGAAATTCAAAAAGAATTCGGCAGCTTCAACGCATACCTGTGGAACTTCACCGACGGAAAACCCATCAAAAACAATATGCAGGCCATGAATGAAATTCCCTCTTCAAGCACGCTGAGCGATACCATCAGCAAAGATCTGAAAAAACGGGGTTTTAAATTCGTGGGCACCACGATCATTTACGCTTTTCTGCAGGCGGTCGGGATCGTGAACGACCATTTGACCGTATGTTTTTGCTATGATAAGTACGAGGAGCGGCACACAAGATGAAGATCATAATAGAGACCCAGAGACTCATTCTCAGGCCGCTTACTCTCACCGATGCGGAAACCGCCTACTACGGATGGACAGGCGACCCGGAAGTGGCCAAATACGTCAGCTGGCTCCCGCACCATTCCATTGACGATGCAATAGAATGGCTGAAAGAGATCGAATGGCGGCAGGATGATTCGGGCAACATTGTCTACAGCGACAATTACATCTGGGGTTTCGTGTTGAAGGAAACAGGCGAACTGTTCGGATCCGGCGGACTGATCTGGGAAGAAAGCCGGCAGATGTTCCAGGTCGGCTACAACATCATGAGGGTCCACTGGAACCGCGGATACACCACCGAGGCAATGAGAGCTATTCTCAGATTTGCCGCCGCTAACCTCGGCATAAAGACCGTTTCCGGCGGACACGCGAAAGAAAACCTTGCCTCTGCCAGAGTGATCGAGAAACTGGGGTTCGTATATGACCAAGACAGCCTTACGCCTCACGTTGACGGGACAAAGGTCTTTGACAGCCGAGAGTATCTGCTGGATCTATGATCCCGGAAGCAAAATAAGGTGTGAAATGAGCGGCATAGGTTCCCGGCAGCAACACATCATAACGGGCCATTCATCGGAACGCTGAAGCAAAAACAGCGGCACAGGTCCCGAATCTGGGCCGCATGCGTAAAGATTAATATGCATTATCCGATTTGTCCGCTCATGCGCATAACCATCATCGGCTGCGGTTCCATCGGTTCCAAGCTCGCAAAGGCTGCCGATGAAATGAGCGAGGTCAAAAGGATCTACCTCATAGACATCAGAAAAGAGACCGCAGAAAAAGTGGCGGCAGGCCTGAACAAGGCAATAGTTATAGAGTCAGTCGAGGACGAACTGTATCACTCGGACCTTGTCATCGAAGCCGCCTCGCAGGCAGCTGCAAAGGAGATGCTTCCGAAAGTGGTGGCTAGGGGCGTGGACATGATGATCATGTCAGTAGGCTCATTGGTGGATGATGATTTTAGAACAATGATATTTGATAAGGCCAAGACCAGCGAGGCGAAGATATACATCCCCACAGGCGCGCTCTGCGGCGCGGACGGCCTTAGATCCGCGTCCGTCGACGAGATGGAAGAGGTCGAACTCATCACAATGAAAGGCCCGAAGAGTCTCAGCGGCGTACAGTACATAGAAGAAAAAGGCATAGATGTGGATAAGATCACCGAAAAGACGACCATCTACTCCGGATATGCCAGAGAGGCCGTGAAACTGTTCCCGAAGAACGTCAACGTGGCCGCTACGGTGAGTCTTCTGGGAATAGGTTTCGACAGGACGAAAGTAACAGTCGTGCTCGATCCTGATATAAAGAGCAACTCTCACGAGCTGAAGATCAAAGGAAGATTCGGCGAGATGAACTGCCACACTTACAACATACCGGAACCGGACAACCCGAGAACATCGCACCTTGCCACCCTTTCCGCCATATCTGCGCTGAAGAGAATAGTGCGCAACGAATGGTTCGGTGTCTGAGCAAACCTTTTTGTTAGTATTCCTTTATTATCTGGCATGGAGAAGTCCCGCGCCGAAAGACTGATCGCCAACGCCAAAGGGCTTGATGCGGTCGTCATACTGAATGACGGAAGTCCGTTCTTGGACTCAACGTTCTGGTATCTCTCGGAATTGGCCGGCGGTTCCTTCGAGAGTTCCATGGCTGTTGTCGGAAAGGACGGAGGTCTCGATATTATTGTAAGCGCCCTTGAGGAGGAAACAGCTATGTCCGGAAAGGGCAGGGTTCACGTTTACCGCACCCGCGAGGAAAGGGACAATTATCTCAGAGAGGCGCTGAAAGGCACCGGCAAGGTCGGGTTCAACATTCACAGCGCATCATACTCCATGGTCAATTACGTGAAGAAGACCGTCAAAGGGATCAAAGTCGCGGACGCCTCGTCGGCGGTGTCTTTGACCACCTCGGTAAAGGACAGAAAGGAGATCGAACTGACGAGGAAAGCATGCACTATATCCTCTCAGGTCGCGAAAGAGATACCGGACATGCTCTCAGAAGGCATTACCGAAAAAGAAATGGCATTCAGGATGGACGTAAGGATGAGGGAGCTCGGCGGGACCGGGAACGCTTTCGATACGATATCCGCATTCGGAGCGAACAGTTCAAAACCGCATCACGCTCCGACCGGCTATAAACTCAGGAAAGGAGACACAGCCCTCTTCGACTTCGGCACGAAATATGACGGATACTGTTCTGATATGACCCGAACGGTCTTCCTTTCAAAGCCGCCTGACATCCTGGAGCGCGCATATGAGATCGTGCTTGAGGCTCAGACCACCGGCATTGAAAAGTATATGGAGGGGGCACTTGCAAAAGATGCCGATCTGGCCGCGAGAGAGGTGATCGACGGTTCGGAGTTCAAAGGAAAGTTCATCCATTCCTTCGGCCACGGCATAGGCATGGAAGTTCACCAAGACATATCTGTCTCGCCCAGATCGGAACATGTTTTGAAGGCAGGGAACGTTGTGTCCGCTGAGCCTGGGATATACATTCCAGGCATAGGCGGGATAAGGATAGAGGACACCTGCCTGATAACCAAGAACGGCTGCGAAAGGCTTACCGACTTCGACAGAAGGATAACTTTCGTCTAATCAAAACGCCCTTTCCAAAGTGATGCGCTGGCGGTCGCCTGCGGAATCCATGGAGGAGCAGTCGTCAAGGATCCTTCCTATTTTTACAACAGAGTATTTGGATACCGGATGGCCGTCGTCGCCGCTCAGGGGCGTAGGTCCGAAGAAAATGCACAATGCGCCGACCTTCGGCCAGTATGCAATGTCTCCAACTTCAAGCTTGGTCACCCGCGACCCCTCGGGTTCAGCGCCGCCCGCCGGCATCTCGAAGTATATCTGACCTCCGAACATGTTTATGGCGGTAGTAAAAGGTAAAGAGAGCCAGACAGCATTCGATATGTCCGATCCGTCAAGCTCGGCGAGATATTCGCCGTTCCTGGTCCTAATGCGGATATTGCTCATCGCTGCTGGCCTTTGGGTTTATTTTCTTTCGAAGAGTTTTCTTATTTCTCTGCCGACCACTTCGAGCTGCAGCTTCTTCTCATCCTCTTCCATTCTCTTGAGGTTGACAAGTCCTGCGGCCCACTCTGCGCGCCAGTCATCCTTGAATTTACCTGACTCGATATCGTCAAGGATGGATTTCATTCCTTTCAGAGACTCCTGCGTTATGACCTTGTCCCTTCTGGTAAGGCCGCCGTATTCGGCTGTGTTGGAAACAACGTGCCACATGAGTTCGAACCCTCCTCTGTTTATCAGGTCGTCGATCAGTTTCACTTCGTGCAACACCTCGAAGTAGGCCATCTCCGGAGGATATCCTCCCTCGACCAGCGTTTTGAACCCTGCTTTTATGAGGGCTGTGAGTCCGCCGCACAGGACCGCCTGCTCTCCGAAGAGATCCGTCTTGGTCTCATTGTCGAATGTGGTCTCGAACACCCCTGCACGGGTCGATCCTAGACCTTTTGCAAGTGCCAGAGCGACTTTTTTCGCATTGCCTGTCGCGTCCTGGTATACGCAGACAAGCGCCGGGACGCCGAATCCCTGAAGGAACACCTCTCTCTCCATGTCGCCGGGGGACTTGGGCGCCATCATAATGACGTCGACATCCTTCGGAGGGGTGATGAGCTTGTATGTTATCGCGAAGCCGTGAGCGAATTCAAGCGCTGCGCCTTTTTTGAGGTTGGGCTCAACGTATTTTTTGTAAATGTCGGGCTGCACCTCGTCCGGAAGCAGCATCATAACAACGTCCGCTCCTTTGACGGCGTCGGCGAACTCCGCTACTTTGAGGCCGTCTTCTTTAGCCTTTTTCCAGGATTTTCCGTCCTTCCTTAATCCTACGGTCACGTCCAGTCCTGAATCGTGGAAGCAGAGCGCCTGTGCTCTCCCCTGTGCTCCGTACCCGAGCACAGAGACCTTCTTTCCCTTAAGGACATTTATGTCCACATCTGAGTCGTGGTAAATGTGCATTTATATCCACCTTATCTTAAAGAGGTTCAATTCCTTGTTGCACTAATACTTATCGCAGACTGCCGGCGGTCCAACTAGAGTTGTGCATAAGGTTTGTCTGTCCTGCTCCTGCTGAAAAAGTTTTTGAAAAACTGCATTCCCCTTACCCGCCCTCGCCTGCGACAAATCGGCACGTGGTCATAAGCCGTAAATTGTAATTCATACAAATGTCAGTTGTGTTGGACAAACATGTAAAGTTTTGAAGCTGTCCCGCGCCTCTGATCAATCATAATTGAATTTTATTGTTTGTTGCCCGCCTCTGTCTTCAGACTACCTTCAGCAGTTTCTCAGTCCATGTCCGTTATCCAGTTCGCCCCTTGTATTTGTGTGTCCAGTTCTCTGAATTTCTGCGAAATCGCATCAATCTGCTTTTGTGTTTCTTCGACAGAAACAGTCACATTCATCTTTACTTCGGAATGAGTCAGCCTGTAATCTCTATCCTGCGCTACCGTGACGGTAAAAGCCAGAATGTTCCTCTTTTTCATCAGCATGTCTCGTTCAACGATTGCTTCAGATATTGTAAGACCATTCGGCAGCATTGTCTCATTATTGCAGGCGTTGATCTTTTTGATCAGCGTACAAAGCTGCTCTGCCAGATCAAAAGCTTCTCTAATCAGGTCCTGCGGATTTTCATGAGGGCTGTCATTCTCCTGAACCTTAACGTTTACCAAAATCCTGCTTTGCAGGTTTTCAATCTTCTTCTGATATTCAGAACGAAGTAACAACGCTTCTGCGAGTTTCATTTTCTATCACTCTATTGAACAAGAATCATCTAATCTATAGTATTTATATATTTCTATATCCCTGAAAGCATGCTGAATAATGCAGGGAAATCGTTTCATCAGAATTTGCAACGCCCTTTGATCAGCGGAATCGCAGGATTCGCAGGTATCATCGGAGTAATATCTTCCTCACAGTCGATCATGATCTCCAGCAGACATGTCTCTCCGCTGTCGAATGCTTCTTTGAAAGCGTCGTGTATCTCTCCGGGCTTCTCGACATGGATGCCTTTCGCGCCGTATGCCTGAGCGATCTTCATGAAGTCGGGATTCGCACCGAGCTTGGTGTTGCTGTACCTCTCATTCCAAAACAGCTTCTGCCACTGTTTGACCATACCCAGCCATCCGTTGTTAAGCAGGCAGATGACCACCGGCAGGTCCTCGGCGACAGATGTCGCTATGTCCTGCATGACCATCTGCAGCCCGCCGTCGCCGGTTATTGTCATGACCTTCTTGTCCGGGCATGCGGCCTTCGCGCCTATCGCTGAAGGAAGACCGAATCCCATGGTGCCGAAACTGCCGGATGAGATGAAGTGCCTGGGGCGTTCGACCTCCAGATAGTGCATCGCCCACATCTGGTTCTGCCCCACATCCGTGGTAATGATGTAGTCATCAGGATTCTCCCTGGTTATCCTGTTGATCTCATACATGATCTTCTGCGGGATGATCGGAGTCAAATCATAATTGAAATTGCAGCTGCAGCGCTTCTTGAGTTCCCGGATGTTCTGATTCCATTCGGGGCGGTTGCCCGTATGGCCTCCCAGCCTCTCAATGAGCATGGCAGCGGCCTTCTTCGCATCGCTGGTTATGTTGATCGCTTCCCTCTTGTGTTTATCGAATTCCGTTGGATCAACGTCTATATGAATGACCCTGCACGATCGCGAGGGGGCCGTCTGAGGGCTGTATGTCCTGTCCGAGAATTTTGTACCGATGGCTATGATCAGGTCCGAATCCCTGAACGCATTGAGCGAGCACACTCTGCCGTGCATCCCTAACGATCCCAAACAGAGCGGGTGCGAAGACGGAATGACGCCGATACCCATCAGCGGAGTTATCACAGGTATGTTTGCCATCTCTGCAAGCTTTATGATCTCCGGGCTTGCATTTGATCCGATGGCCCCTCCTCCCGCAAGCATGACCGGCCTCTGGGCCTCTTTGATCCACTGCGCTGCCTGTTCTATTCCCGAGTAGTCCTCTGTCATGTACTTTATGCCGTAGGTCTCATTGAACAGAGACTCATCGACATCAGCGTTGATCTGATCGGCGGGGAAATCTATGTGGACCGGTCCCGGCCTTCCCGTTTGGCAGATGTCCCATGCTTCCAGTATCGCATGAGGAAGCCTGTTCACATCCAAGACCCTGAAACTGTGTTTCGTAATGGGCATCATCAGGCTGTACGCGTCGACCTCCTGAAAGGCGCCGATCCCCAGAGACCCTGTGCCGACCTGGCCTGTAAGCGCGATCATCGGCACTGAGTCGGCATACGCTGTGCCTATGCCTGTGACGAGATTCGTGGCGCCGGGGCCGCTTGTGGCAAGACACACGCCCGGGAAACCGCTGGCTCTGGCGAACCCGTCCGCCATGTGCGCGGCGCACTGCTCGTGGCGTACGAGGACATGTCTGATCGATGTTTCTAATATCTCATCGTAGATGGGAATCACTACGCCGCCCGGGTATCCGAACATCGTTTCAACTCCCTTGTCCTCCAGCAGTTTGAGTAGTGCTCTTGATCCTTTCATGAGTATACCTCAGAACAACGTATCCAAAGACTATTTAAATAATTGAGGGGAACCGCTGTTGCGCATTGCCGCAATATCTGAAACAATATCAGAAACACATAAGGTTATTTTATCTGTAGGCTATTATGCGTCAGAGGAATTCAGTGTCCAAAGTAAAGGTGGGTATAAACGGTTACGGCACGATCGGCAAGAGAGTGGCGGATGCGGTAAACAAACAGGACGATATGGAAATTGTGGGAGTAACAAAAACACGGCCAACATTTGAGGCACGGGCCGCCGCAGACAAAGGATACAACATCTACGTGCCAAGCGACCGAATCGGAACGTTCAAGGACGCCGGCATTTCTGTCAAGGGGACCATCAAAGACCTCTATAAAACAGTCGATATTATCGTCGACTGTACACCCGGCGATGTAGGGGAGATGTACAAAGCGGAATACGAAGCGGCGGGAATAAAGGCGATATTCCAGGGCGGGGAGGATCACAGCCTCACGGGCATCTCATTCAACTCCACTGCCAACTACAATGAGTCTTGGGGCGCACAGCTTTCAAGGGTCGTCTCATGCAACACCACCGGCCTCCTCCGGACCCTTAACCCGATCGATAAAACGATCAAGATAACGAATGTCTATGCTACGCTTATCAGAAGGGGCGCAGACCCAGGCGACAGCAAGGGCGGCCCGATCAACGGATTGGAGCCGTCGGTGAAACTGCCGACCCATCATGGGCCGGATGTGAAAAGCGTGATGCCATGGCTCAACATAAACACAATGGCCGTCAAAGCGTCAACGACGCTTATGCACCTTCATACCGTCGTCGTTGAGCTCCAGAGGGAATCCAGCACCGAAGAGATCCTCGGGATACTGAAGAATTCTCCCCGCGTCAAGCTGATAAAGAGCAGCAGCGGGCTGAAAGGTACCAGTGAGATAATGGAGCTCGGAAGGGAACTCGGAAGGAACAGGTCCGATATGTACGAGATCGTAGTGTGGGAGGACGGCGTGAAGGTGGTCGGCAAGATGCTCTATTATTACCAAGCGGTGCATCAGGAATCCGACGTTGTGCCGGAGAATGTGGACTGCATAAGGTCCATGTGCAAGCTGGAAGAGGATGCCTCCGTATCGATCTCAAAGACGAACAGAGCCTTGGGGATATGCCGGTAAAGGTGAGAGTACGAAAGACTTCAACACGCTTGGGGATTTCAACTTCAAGGATAAGACCGTCCTTTTGAGGGTGGACATAAACTGTCCGCTCAACAAAAAGGACCTCAGGGTACTGAACGACTCGAGGATAAGAAGCATAGTTCCGACAGTAAGGGAGCTTATGGGGAAAAA
>WQTN01000111.1 GCA_009786295.1 Methanomassiliicoccaceae archaeon | reverse complement strand
TCCTTCGGGGCATATATTTACGGCGGGGATACTAAATTCGGAAGCGGGGCCGTCTCATGTACGGCGATAGGAACGCTGAACGGCAGGTCTCCGATGCTGAGGTCCGGCGCAAGACCAGACGATATCATAGCGGTCACCGGGGCGCTCGGGTCTGCCGCCGCCGAATTCTTTGCAAAGGAGAACGACCTTAGTTACGTCCCGCCGTTCTCTTCTCTTAAGATACCGATCCCCCGCATAGCAGAAGGCATCTCGATGGCTGCATCCGGTGCGGTCACGTCATGCATCGACCTGTCGGACGGGCTTGCCGAGGGCGCAAAGAGCATTTGCAGTGCCAGCCGTGTGGGGATGGACATCTTCATGGGATTCCTGCCGGAAGGTCACGGCGTTGATGAGGTATCTTCCAAAACAGGCATCTCAAAAGAAGATTTGATGCTGTATTGGGGCGGAGAATATGAATTATTATTCACTTTTGACAAGAGCAAAAAGGATGCTCTGTACGACATCGATCTGGAATTCTCCATAATCGGTAAAGTCACGAACGACACTGCACCATACATAGTTTACGAAGACAAAAGGAAGGCGATGGAAAACGGCAAACATTAACCCCAGCGTTGAGGCCCGATATTACCGCAATGACGGTCGCGTTTATGTCTGCGAGCTGTGCCCGCACGGGTGCAGGATACCTCCCGGAGGGGTCGGAAGATGCATGGCAAGAAAAGGCGAAGAAACGAAACTGATCGCCAACAGTTATGGGAAATTATCTTCCTTCAGCGTCGATCCAATCGAAAAGAAACCGTTTTATCATTACCATCCAAAGAGCAAGATATTCTCTGTCGGAGGGATAGGGTGCAACATGTCCTGCAGGCACTGCCAGAATTATTCTATTTCTATGTCCCCGGCAGGCAGAAAACGCACAACATACGAATCGCCGGAAGACATCATCGCATTCTGCGGAAAGGAGAAGTTCGACGCTATCGCTTTCACTTACAACGAGCCGGTGATCTGGTTCGAGTACATTATGGATATTGTGGATGAGGCGCCGGACCTGCGGTATGTACTCGTAAGCAACGGCCTGGTATGCGAGGACCCTCTGAGAGAGTTATGCAAGGTCAGCGATGCGATGAACATAGACGTCAAAGGTTTCACTGACGACTTCTACATGAAAGTATGCGGCGCGCATCTGGCCGACGTCATGAGATCGGCGGAGATAATCAGCGAAGAGAGCGTGCATCTCGAGCTCACATATCTGGTAATACCCGGTTATAACGACACCGAGAGGGAGATCGAGGATTTCTCCTCTTGGGTGCGGGATGAGCTGTCCCCGGAGACCCCTGTGCATTTCTCAAGGTTCCATCCGGACTTTGAGATGATGGATGTGCCCATCACCCCTCTTGAGACCTTGTTCATGTGCAGGGAGACCGCGATGGAAGGAGGGCTCAACTATGTGTATGTGGGGAATGTGCTCGATGACGAAGCTTCCAACACGTACTGTCCGGAATGCGGAGCGCTGGTGATCCGCCGCACCGGATATCTTGTGGAGATCGTTGCCCTGAACGGCGACCGCTGCGCGCGGTGCAGGAAGAAGCTGCCCATCATACAATGAGGAAAAGCGGGTTGCCTGCGAGGTTCAATACCGCGGTCGCGGCCATGATCAATACTATAAAAGGTATCATCGGGGTGACCAGCACATCATCGTGCCCCGCCTCTCTCAGCCTGGCATAGATGTTGCTCATATCTTCCTCTTTGGGCGCCCTTATGGGCGTCAGGTTCCCCTCGATGATGTCTTCCAACGGCCATACGTCCGAATCCTCCGCCTTTGAGATATCCATCCTGTACCCGAAGAACATCCTTCTGGAGAGGCCGCTCTCCCTTGCGTTCCTTACCGCAAAATACAATATGATAGGTATGGTCAATATCGCTGCAAGGAACAGTATCGATATCGAACAGACGAATATCTGGCTAAAGGGGCTGAAGATTCCGTCAGGCAGGCCTATCAGAGGCAGCCCGAAGAAACTGGGGTAAAGGGGGAACATGATCGACAGCGTGATCAGGCATTTCGCGTCCGCCCCTCCCCTGACAATGCCGAAGAGGTACATGCCCAAATATATCAGGTAGCACAGAGGCACGGAAGCCCACGCTATGAAGATGTCGTCTGACATATTGTGATAAAGCGGCACAATGAAGAGCAAGGCCATCAAAGCATAGTAGACCAGAGGGTTGAACTCCCTATCCAAAAAGATATCCAGAAGGATCATGGCGGTTCCGGCCGCAAGGCACACGTACTCCCACCTGAACTCTGTCATGTAGACCGAATAAGACACGAACATTACCAGCCCGATAATGCCGAGCACGATCCAATGCACATCGGGAACCTCTCTGTCCTTCCAGTCCCTTATGCTTGCAGATACCAGTATGACCATTGTTATGACAAAGGCGAAGGTTCCGAATATCCCCTCTATCTCCACGGCCTTTAATGTCTCAACATGTATTTAATAGGCAACAGAATTATTTTATTCTCTTAAAGTGTCATGGGTTCTCATGAGACCGGCGAAAGTTCCAGCGTTCCTGTTGATCGTCCTGGCGATATCGGTGCTGCTCGCCGTCCCAGCAACAGCGTCGGGCTCGCCAGCCGCCAGCGGAGATGTGGGGCTGGTCCCATATGACAGCAATCTTAAGATCGACGCCGGTTCTTCGGATAATTTCAGGATAGAGGTAGTGAATTATCTTAGCTACATGGGGAACGATACAAGCAACTCTCGGATGATATCGATAGAATTCGTTTCCTCGTCGAACTTGGAAGTGTCCGTTAAAGATGAAGATAGGAATTTTGTTCTCGACGGTCAGGAACACCGCTCTGTTGCGGTAACGGTCAGTGTCGATAAGTATGCGGCGGCAAAGACCTACGGGATAGACATAATCCTGAAAGTGAAATCTCTGGACGGAAGCGCGACGGTCACGACCGGCCCTGTGCAAGTGGGAATTGAGGTATTGTCACCGCTGTCGTCGGGAGACGCATACAACAAGATCATGGGGATATTCAAGAACCCCTTCCCCGAACCGCTGAACAGCCTGTTCGCATCCGCCGTAATAACATTCCTCCTCTGGATGGCCATAGGGATACTGGCAATGATGATCATCATGCCCATCCTCTTCCGTGTCTTTGTCCGCGGCCATGAAGAAGCGGGTAAGCAGATAAAGAAAGGGCTGAGGACAGCCATCCTGCTTGCAGTATCGCTGTTCGCATTTGACAGCAGCCTGCGCGTGTACGGCGCACCTGAGGAGATGATAGGCCCGATAGAGATGTGGTTCAATATCTTCTATATCGCGCTGGGCGCGGTGGTAATCTGGAAAATCTATCTGGTATTCATCCAGCATGTTGTCTCCAAAATGTCGACGAACAAACGCATCGATCAAAAGGAAATGGATATGGAGCCGCTGCTTCGCCTGTTCGGAAAGCTGGCGTTATGGGTCATGGCGGCGGCAATGATAATGTCCGTCTGGGGGTTCAACCTCACCTACATAATAACCAGTGCAGGGATAATCAGCCTGGGCATAACCCTGGGCGCGCAGAACGTGCTGAGCCAGTTCTTCAGCGGAATGGTCCTGCTTCTGACCCGCCCGTTCAAGTCCGGAGACCTCGTGAAGATCGGCAACGGGAGCACGATCTACAAAGTACGCAGTGTCAACATCATGAATACCGTGTTTGAGAACTGGGATAATGAAGAGACAGTGATAATGCCCAACAACACGGTATCCTCATCCACCATCGTGAATCTGACCGGAGACGGCCTGATATACAAGATTTCGGTCTTCATGAACATCGCATACGATGACGATGTCGACCTTGCGAAGGAGATCATGAAAAATGCTGCGGTGGAGCATCCGAGCGTGATAACCGACGGTTCGGTGAACACTCCTTCGGCAAGGGTGACCGCATTCCTCGATTCCAGCATAGAGATCAGGCTGACCTGTTTCGTATACGATTTCAATGACAACGGAAGGATCGGAGGAGAGCTCAGAGAGGGGATATTCAAGACCTTCAAAGAGAGAGGGATCACCGTACCGTTCCCGCAGAGGGATGTCCATGTCAAAGTTTCCCGCGAAGATGATCTGCAAAAGGGCTCCGAAGAATGATCATAATATACTTCAACAATGTTTTTCGTTGAAATATCAATGATATCATAATAATTTTTATATCACATTTGTATATATGCGCAGTTGGTTTACGAAATCAAGCAAACAGGTGATTTTGATGATAGACAACCTTGACAAACGGATACTGGAGATCATGAAGAAAGATTCCCGCCGGCCATTCGTGGAGGTAGCCAATCAGCTGGGGGTATCGGAGGGGACGGTAAGGAGCAGGGTACACAGAATGACCGAGGAGGATATAATCCGCGGATTCACGATCAAGACCAGCTCAAAGAACGTCAAAGCGCTTGTGGAGATAAGGATAGATGTGAACACCGACACTGATGAGATAGCCAAAGAACTTGCGAGATACGACGGCGTGACAGAAGTGTTCGAGGTCACAGGAGATCAGGACATCATCGTCCTGGTAGATGTTGAGACATCTCAGAACCTCAATGACATCATTGAGAGGGTCAGGAAATACGAAAACATTCTCAGCACCCGCACGAGGCTTATATTGAAGGAGCACTACGGGGAGAATTGAGATGTTCAGAGGTACCTCCACAGCATTGATAACGCCGTTCACAAAGGACAACAAGGTCGACGAGGAAAGCCTCCGGCGCCTTGTGGAATTCCAAGAAGAGAATGGGATCGGAACGATAGTTCCATGCGGCTCCACCGGCGAGTCCGCCATGCTGAGCCACGAGGAACACATACATGTGATAGAGGTGGTAGTGGACCACGCAAAGAAAGCAAAGGTCCTGGCCGGCGCCGGCAGCAACTCCACATCGGAGGCCGTTATGCTGAGCAGGCGCGCCGAGGACCTAGGTGTCGATGGTCTGCTGTCGATATCGCCCTACTACGTAAAACCGACGCAGGAAGGAATATATCTGCACTTCAAGGCGATAGCCGAATCCGTTGATATTCCGATCGTCGTTTACAACATCCCCGGAAGAACGGCCTCAAACATCACTGCGGAGACCATGCTCAAGATAGCCGGGATCGACGGCATATGCGCCGTGAAGGAAGCAAGCGGCAATCTGGAGCAGATGAAACAGATAATCAACGGAAGGCCGAAAGGGTTCGAGGTCCTGAGCGGCGATGACGCGCTCGCCCTCCCGCTGATACGCTGCGGAGGGGATGGAGTGATCTCTGTCGCATCGAACTGTGTACCGGGGAAGATGTCAAAGATGGTGCGTATGCTTCTGGACGGAGATAACGAAGGATCAGACAGGCTGAACAGCGAGCTCGCTCCGCTGTTCGAGGCGTTGTTCATTGAGACCAACCCCATACCGGTAAAGTATGTCATGTCCAAGATGGGGTACGGATCAGGGGGGCTGAGACTTCCGCTGACCGAACTCGCTGAAAAGAACCGCGCGTTCGTTGACGACGCGCTGAGGAGCATTGTGATAAAATGATTAACGTAGCATTGGGAGGCGCCAGCGGTAAGATGGGGCGCACGGTGTGTGACATTATACAGAACAGCAAAGACATGAGGCTGGTGGGCGCGATGATAGCGCCGACGGAGGAGATGTTCGGGAAAGAGATATACCCAGGCATCATCGCGAAGGGCCAGGACAGCCTTGACGAGGTGCTGGAGAATGCTGATGTCTACGTCGATATAACAGCTCCGCGGGCCGCTGCGAACATAATCACAAAGATACCGGCGAAAGGAGTGAACATCGTTCTCGGCACAACGGCGATACCCGATGACGTGATAAATAAAATGAAGGACGAGATCGCTAAGAACAAGACGTCCGCTGTCCACTCGGCGAACTTCGCCATCGGCGTCAACGTCTTCTGGAAGATGTGCGAGATACTCGCGGCGTCGCTGAACGATTATGATATAGAGGTAATAGAGGCGCACCACAACCAAAAAGTGGATGCGCCGTCCGGCACGGCGATGGAGGCCGTGAAGAGGATGATGAGGACCACTGGCATAGATGATGTCACATACGGCCGCGAAGGCATAACCGGAGCCAGAAAGAAGGAGATCGGAGTGCATTCGATACGCGGAGGCGACATTGTCGGCGACCATACGGTCATGTTCATAGGCAACGGAGAAAGGATAGAGCTTAAGCACAGTATGGGCTCGAGAGATGCGCTTGCCAAAGGATTCATAGAGTCCATAAGGTGGGTTTACGGAAAGAAGGACGGGAAGGTCCACGATCTGAACGAGGTTCTTGGCTTATGATAACAGTAATGAAATTTGGGGGCACCAGCGTCGGATCCCCGGAGGCTTTGAAGAGAGCTGCCAAAATAATATTAAGAGGAGACGGCAGCAAGATCGTTATCGCATCAGCGATGTCCGGCATCACCAACTTCCTGGTAAACGGTGCTGAAAATCTTCCTGGAAGCAGGGACCACATGATCGAAGAGTTTGAGAAGAAACACATCGACGTTGCCAACCAGGTGCTCGGCAAAGGTCAGATGGAGGACTTCATGAAGGAGTTCAATGCGAGAATGGAGAAGTTCAGGAACCTTCTCAATGACGAGAACGCTCTGAAAGACCCCTATTACAAAGACAATATCACTTCGCAGGGAGAGAGGTTCTCCACACTCATCCTGAGCTACGCGCTCAGGGCGGCGGGTGCCAAATCGGTCGCGCTGACCTCAGAGGACTGCGGGATAATCGCAGATGGAAGACCCCTCTCGGGAAGCGCTGACCTGCAGAAGACCGAGGCCATGATGGAACTGAAGGTCAAGCCCTATATCGCTGACGGCGTGATACCCGTGATCACCGGATTCTATGGGATAAAGAGCGATGGGCTGCCTCTTACCTTCGGGCGGGGAGGGAGCGATTATTCTGCGGCGGTGGTAGCCAACGCGATGAATGTCGATCTGCTGGAGATCTGGACCGATGTCGACGGGTTCATGTCAGCGGACCCGCGCATAATCCCGGATGCGGTCAAGATCGACGAGATGAACTTCGGAGAGGCCGCAGAGCTGGCATATTTCGGCGCGAAGGTCCTCCACCCGAGGACCATAGAGCCAGTAAGGATGAAGCACATCCCCCTTAAGGTAAAGAACTCATTCAAGCCGGAAGAACCCGGGACGATCATACATCATCTCAGGAAGCAGATGGACGGCCTGCTGATGAGCGTCGCGATCAAGACCGATCTTTCCATAATATCGATAAGTTCCGCGGAGATAGCCTACCACCCGGAGATGGTGGCGCGCATCATAGAAAAGATAGCCGAGAACGAGGTCGTGATATATTCCATATCGACCTCGCTGTCGACCGTTGCTTTCCTTGTGCACAGCAACGATGTCAAATCGATACTCTCCAAACTTAACACGCTGGACCCGGGAGATATAGAGAGGATAGAGGTCAAGAACGAGGTGGCGCTGGTGTGCGCCGTGGGAGACAATCTCCTCTCGAAGTGCGGAGTGTCAGGGGACATATTCACGGCCGTTAAAGAAGCGAAGGCCAATGTGGAGATGATCTCAGAGGGCGCTTCCGATGTTTCGCTGAATTTCGTCGTTCCCATGTCAAGGGCGACCGATGTTGTTAAGACATTGCACCGCAAATACGTAAGGGGCGGATCCAATGAGGGATTATGACAGCAGAGACAATGTGATGATGTTCGGCGGAATGCCCGTCACGAAGATCGCGGACGAGTTCGGAACGCCGGTATACGTCACCGACGAGAAGAGGCTGAGAGAGAACTATCGTAAAGTATACGGTGCGTTCGCGAAGCACATGGACACAAAGGTCCACTATGCATGCAAAGCGAACTCGAACCTTGCCATATTGAAGATACTTGAGAGCGAGGGGTCGGGGATCGACGCAGTATCCATAGGAGAGGTGATGACATGCATGAAAGCAGGCTTCACGCCGGACAGGATAATGTACACAGGTGTCAACGTAAGCAACGAGGAACTGAAAGCGGTGACCGACCTGGGCGTGATGATAAACATAGACTCCGTATCGGAGCTTGAGAGGCTCGCAAAGATCAGGAGGTCCCTGCCCGTATCATTCAGGATCACGACCGGCGTAGGCTCGGGGCATAGCGACAAAGTGGTCACCGGCGCAAAGGGAGTGAAATTCGGCATTCCCCTCAGGGATGCGATAGGAACGTATCTCCGAGCGAAGGAGCTCGGCTTTGATCCGAAAGGCATCCATGTCCATATAGGGTCGGGAGGCCAGTCGGTCGAACCCTTCATGGAAGCGACCGAGATCCTTATCCAGCTTACCAACCAACTGAAAGATAGGGGGACCGATCTCGAGTTCATTGACATAGGCGGCGGAATAGGTGTCCCTTACCGCCCCAACGAGCCAGAAATGGATGTGGACGAGCTTGGCAGAAACATCACGGAGATCATACTCGAAGAGACCGATGTGAGAAAGATCATTCTGGAACCGGGAAGATACATAGTATGCGATACCACAGTGCTTCTGACAAGATGCGTCGACGTTAAGGATGCCGACGGGAAGAAATATGTCGGCGTGGACGCAGGATTCAATACACTCGTCAGGCCGGCCATGTACGGCTCCTACCACCATGTTGCGATCGGCAACAAGTTCGGGAAAGCGTGCACCGCGAAATATGATGTGGCGGGCCCGATATGCGAGACCGGCGACCACCTGGCGCGCGACCGCGTGCTTCCGAACCCCGAAGAAGGGGATATCGTCGTTGTGTACGATGCCGGAGCTTACGGATTTTCGATGTCAAGCAATTACAACTCGCGCCCCCTGTGCAGGGAGGTCCTTGTGAACGAGGGCAAAGCAGAGCTTATAAGGGACTCTGAGCGTATAGAGGAACAGTGGAGACACCAGCGGATACCCGAGAGGCTTATCAGATGAAATTCTGGAAATATCACGGACTGGGGAATGACTTTGTTCTGATCGACGGCATAGGATCGGAAGTGGACATCGACAATGAGAGATGCAAGCTCATATGCGACCGGAACTACGGCATCGGCGCCGACGGCGTTATATTCCTTCTTCCGGGAGACAGGACGGACGTCAGCATGAGGATCATCAATGCGGACGGCACGGAAGCGGAGATGTGCGGCAACGGGATAAGGTGCCTTGCTAAGCATGTCTTCGACTCAAAGATCGTCAATAAGAAAGAGTTCACGATCAACACCCTGGCCGGCGTGAAGACAACAAAGGTCTTCCTGGATGCCGGAGAGGCCGTCACGGTAATGGTGGACATGGGGGCCCCGATCCTTGACGGCAGGTCCGTACCGATCGACTATGACGGAGAGTTCATAGACCAGCCGTTCGCGGTGGAGGAGTTCAAAATAAAGGGCAATGCGATATCGATGGGCAACCCTCATTTCGTGACGTTCTCCGACCTGAGCGATAATGAGATGGGACGGCTTGCGCCGGTGCTTGAGAGGCACCCTTTCTTCCCGAGAAGAACGAATGTGGAGTTCTGCAGGGTAAAGGACGGGAATGTGCACATAAAGGTATATGAGAGAGGAGCGGGTTGGACACTTGCCTGCGGGACCGGCGCATGCGCATCTGTTACCGCTGCGGCGCTGAACGGCATGGTGCCGTTCAACGAACCTATAGATGTACGCCTTCCGGGAGGATGGTTGAAAATAACGGTCGATAAGGATCTGAAATATGTACATATGGAAGGGCCAGCGACTCTGGTATATGAAGGCAGCATTGAGAAGGAGTGATTCATTTGGTTAAATATGGGCAGTCTGACAGACTCAGAAAACTGCCGCCGTATCTTTTTGTAAGACTGGAAGAACTCGCGGCGGCCAAACGGAAAGAGGGCATGGACATGATTGACTTCGGTATCGGGGACCCTGATCTCCCCACCCCGGACAAGATCGTGAAATCGCTGCAGATAGCGGTTCAGGAGAATGATTTTCAGAAGTATTCCTCTTCACAGGGCGAGAAGGACCTCAGAGAGGCGATCGCCAGATGGTATAAGAAAAGATTCGGTGTCGAGGTAGATCCGGCTACACAAGTCTGCATAACGCTTGGTTCTAAAGAGGCGATATTCAATATATCCCAGGCGTTCGTAAATCCGGGAGAAATGATAATAGCGCCGAGTCCGGGGTATCCGGTGTATTCCGGGGCATCCACGCTCTTCAATGAAGCGAAATGCATTCTGGTCCCTCTCAAAGCCGAGAAAGGCTGGCTGCTGGATGTGGACGAGTGTCCGGCGGATGCGAAGATGCTTTACATCAACTACCCGAACAACCCGACAGGAGCGACCTGCGACCTTCCCTATCTTAAAAAGGTATACGATTGGTGCCAGGACACCAACACGATACTTTGCTTCGACAATGCTTACTCCGAGATGTGCTATGACGACTATCGCGCCCCGTCCATGCTTCAGATAGGTCCGAACTGCATTGAGTTCGGATCGTTCTCAAAGACATTCAATATGACAGGATACAGGCTCGGCTATGCGGTCGGCCACCCGGACCTTGTGGAAGGGCTCAAGAAATGCAAGGGCCAGATAGATTCTGGAGC
>WQTN01000110.1 GCA_009786295.1 Methanomassiliicoccaceae archaeon | reverse complement strand
CCGATATTGACAAGATTTATATGGTAAGTCCTTATTCGAGTGAGTACGGGCCCATAGCTTAGACTGGCTGGAGCGTCCGGCTGATAACCGGAAGGTCGTGCGTTCAAATCGCATTGGGCCCACCAAAACGATCTGGCTGGTGAATTTTTTGAGGTTTTTGGCGATGCGCGAAGTATATAAAGGAATCGTCAAGAATGCACGGCAGCAGATAGAAAAAGATTAAGAGGTTTTCATGACAAATGCGGCCTTACTTTTTCTTTGGCGCTGCGGGAGCTTTGGAGCCGCATTTCTTCTTGTCATCCTTTTTGGGTTTGGCGTCAGCCACTGTATCACCTCTTAATACCTATATCGAAAACTGCCTATATCCACCTTACTGTTATAGTATGTAAAGAACCCATAATTTTTGATGCCTGGCAGACATTATGATTATTTTTTATATATGTTGTAGAATTATGCCCATCGGAAATAAAAAGGAATGTGGGGGATGCCCACATTTATTTTGTTTGAAATTCCCCGGTCTTTTTGTGCTTCACAACTCTTGATCCTTCGTTGTTGGCCTTGAGGGTCTTTACGTATTCTTCCGCCTCGGCCTTTGTCTTGAACAGCTTTGTGGCCTTCGCAGCGCCTTCCGCTTTGACCTGCCACATGCCGTCATCGGTCCTCTTTGTTATGTGCCAAACCTTGTTGTCTGCTTTCTTTTCTGCTGCAGGTTTCTTTGCCGCGGCAGGTTTGCCTGCCGCCTTTTTCTTCTCTTCTGCCATTTTAGTTTCCTCTGTAGTTCCTTCAAGGGGTTTATCTTTGGATGCTGCCCATTCGGCATCATCCATTTCCATCTCAATTTTAGTTTCAATGGTTTCGAGCTTTATTTCCTCTTCCACATCTTCCGCGATGTGTTCTTCTTTTTCAGCTGGCTCTTCTTTCTTTACCTTGAATCTATCAAAAAAACTCATGCCATTTCCCCCGGTGTTCACCTTTGGTCCTTGACGAGTATCAGGTGCCATCCAAACTCTGTTTTGATCGGCCCCACGAGATCGCCTTTCTTGGCATTGAATGCTGCATTCTCAAAGGGAGCGACCATCTGCCCCTTTTCAAACCATCCCAGGTCCCCGCCGCTCTTTCCAGACGGGCATGCGGATCGTTTCTTAGCGACATCTGCAAAATTCTTCCCTTTTATTATTTCTTCCTTGAGTTCTTTGGCTTCTTTTTCTGTTTTTACAAGGATGTGTGCCGCATTCACTTGCCTTACCATAAATATGGTAGTGCGTCCTTGGTTTATATGTTATTTGCCTGAATATGTAGAAAATAATTATATCTTCTCAACTTCATATTAAGGGGGATGAATAGAACCAACCAGGCATTGATGGGACCCCTTATTGGGATTGCCTTAGTTTACATAATTATTTCATTTGTTTTTACCATATTGAATATATATGACGGAGAATTCCTGATCCAGAGCATTCCGTTTAGTGACGGCGGCTTTATGCCCGATCCGATACACGATGCTTATTGGAGCCTGATCGGGCTCTACACCGGATTCAGCGATGAGAATGTCAATATAATCACTGCGGCCTTATTCGGTATCGGGTTCGCGCTAGTAGCGGCTGGGTGTGCGTCAAAGCCTACCCGGGACCTGAAGGGAGGCAGCGATGATCCGAAAGAATATCTTTTCACGCACAGGCCTAGGGGATTCCTGCTGTGCCTGATGATCCCGTGGAACATCCTGACGGCAGCCTGGAGGCTGAAGAAGGTACCTATCATACTTCCGATCATCTTCGTACCGTTCATGCTTCCCTTCGCACTGATAGCGGACATTATCCTGGCGGTGCTTTTCGTCATCGTGTGGGCCGTTATGAACATAAGGATCAAACTGGCAGCATCGAAGGACCGTGCCATATATGACAGGGATACGCAGTATGCGGTGTGCCCTAAATGCAAAAGGAACTTCTACCAGCCGAATGTAAAATGCATGTGCGGGCTTGTTGTGTCTTTCCCCGTCCCGAATAAATACGGCGTGAAGTACCACACGTGCAACAAAGGCCATAAGATACCCTGTACGAACGAAAACAGTGCGAGGGGGAAAATGAAGGCCGTATGCCCGCATTGCAAAGGAGAGATGTTCACTCATGATGCCAAACCCATCGTGCTGTCTCTTGTGGGCTCGGTCGGTTCCGGGAAGACCACTATGATGCTGTCGGCCATTGAATCGATAACCGCTCTTGCAAAAGACAGAGGCATCGTCTGCGAGGTCATATCGGACGGCATTTCCGTCGATGCTCAGCGCAAGAAGCAGCGTGCCCTCCCGACCCGCCCCGGAGAACTGGATTCGGAATACTTCTTCCTTAGGTCTAGGGACCTTTCGGAGAAAGAGGTGGTCATAAACGACATATCGGGGGTTGAATTCCAGCCGGACAGAGACAAGGTCCTCTTTGAGGAATACTACAGATACAACGACGGGATAATCTTCGTCATTGATCCGCTTGAGGTCCTGGCACTGCACCACTCCCAGTCTCCCACAAAGGGTTCGAAGAACACTCCGATCGCGACTCTCGAATCATTTTACCATATGTACACAGAGATCAACGGATACGGCCCTGCGGTAAAATCCACGGTCCCGTTCGCTGTGGTGCTTACAAAGATGGACGATCCGAGGACAAAGTCCGCGGTCAGCGCCGAGACATCCCCGACTGAGTTCCTGATCAACCACAGCCACAAGATGTTCGTCGATATCGCTCAGTCCGCGTTCAATACAGTCAGATACTTCAAGGTCGCATCCCTCGGCGAAAACAACAACGCCATTGAACCGTTCTTGTGGATATTGACGGAGAACGACAAGAACCTGAAGGATAAGCTGTCCTAAGGATCAGACCGGAGGTCTTTCCTCCCTCCCATCAGAGAAACGGATGAACCTTCCGGTCCCTTTGGGGTGGAACTTGTCTACAAGGTCCCAGGGCCAGCTGTCGAACTCATTTTCTCTTATGAAGTTCATGGCTTCCCTGACGCTCTTGTCACTGTCAAGTATGACCGGCCCGAAAGATGACATCTTCTCGCCTATCGGCTCTCCTTCAAGAAGCCAATATGTTCCTTCGGCGTCCCCGTTGACGATAGTTACGTCTGCGTTCCCATCTAGCTTGAACCTCTGCGATGTCTCATATTCCTCATCACCCAGCCTTACGGTGCCGCCTTCGACGAAATAGAGGTTCCTGTTGATCGTCGGAGAGACCGTCGGCAATACCGCTTTCGATCCGGGGGACATTTTTATAAGCAATATCCTGACATGATTCTTTTCATCAGCAGCCCACGAGATCTCATTGGGAGGGTGCGCATCCGTGCCGTCAAAGCTTCCGGCAATGACCTTGATAGAATATTCTTTTCCCCCCTCATCCTTTCTTTTGATGATCGGGATATTCTCTGACCACATTATCCTGACATCCGGGGCGGTTCCCTTGGACCTCAGAGGCATGTTGATCATTATTTGAGTTATATCGTTGGGATTGGGGCGGTCGTCGTATGCAAGAGGGTACATCTCATCGTGCAGGTACATACTGCCCGCCGATACCCACTGAACGTCTCCAAACCCATATCTTCCCTGGTTGCCAAGAGAATCAAAATGATCGATGAAACCTGTCTCCGGTATCGTGACGGTCTCGTATCCCCAATGCGCATGCATGGGAAAACCGGGAACGACCTTCCCGTGATACATCCTGAAACCGAAGTTCTTTTTGTAATCCCTCCCAAGGTTCCTTCCGCCTATTTCGTGCAGAGGCGGTGCCTGCTGAGCATTTCCTTTCGGATAATCATCAGTGTGGTGAGAGGCGAATACGAATGGATCCTCTGTATCCCAGTGAAGCTTCAGATATTGCGTCTTTATGACGGGTCCCGATCTCTTTTTTCCAAACATCGGATGTTCGCTCATACAATAAATGAACAATAGATTAAAATATCGGCCCTGCTACCGCTGAACATGGCCGGAGACAAAGAAGAGCAGGAGGGAGTAAGACTCAACAAGTTCCTCAGCGAAACAGGGGCGGCGTCAAGAAGAGGGTCGGACCGGATCATCGAGGAAGGGCGTGTCACCATTGACGGACGGAGTGCGGTGCTCGGCGATAAAGTGTTCCCGGAGAACATAGTATGCGTTGACGGTAAGGAAGTAAAAAGGGTTACAGAGGACATCATCCTTGCGTTCTATAAGCCGGCCGGGATAACCTCTACCTCCAACCCTAACGATGTGGACAACATCATAGACTTCATCGGATATCCAAAACGGATATTCTCCATCGGAAGGCTCGACAAGGATTCTGAGGGGCTTATTCTGATGACGAACAACGGCGATCTTGCGGATAAGATCATGCGCTCAAAGAACGAGCACGAGAAAGAGTATGTCGTAAGGGTGAACAAGGACCTTACGATGGAGTTCCTGAATAAAATGTCGGGTGGCGTGACCCTCGACGACGGCAGACTGACCAAAAAGTGCCCTGTGGAGCAGACAGGCCCCCGAGAGTTCAGGATCATCCTGAGACAGGGGCTCAACCGGCAGATCAGGAGGATGTGCGACCGGCTCGGCTATGATGTGAAGAGCCTCAAACGCATAAGGGTGGTCAACATTACGCTGGGAGATCTCAAAGAAGGCCGTTACAGGGACATATCCAAAAGAGAAAGGGAAGAGCTGTACAGGCAGCTCGGCCTGAAATAAGATATATTTGAGAAAAAAGGGGCTTGCGCCCCTTGTTTGTTCAGGTGTTCCCTTTGCTGACCTTCTCCATCAGTCCCTGAGAATCCTTGATCTCGGAGTCGGACATCTGGAGTTTGTTCTGCAGCTGGTATTCGGCATGTTGGGACATGCAGTCGACGTGCGAAACAAGTATTCCTTCGTCCGTGGCGACGAATTTGACGGTTATCGGGGTGCTCCTGGTCACTCCTTCCGGAAGATCCATCTCGAACTCTCCCACGCTGTATCCGTCAATGAGGTCTATCCTCTTTCCGTCCTCGTTGTTGGAGGCGGAGTTCTCGTATATCTCCACCTTGATGGATGTCTGCCCGTCATCTATCGGGAAGTACGTCTTGGTCGAGACTATCGGGAGCACCTCGTTCCTGAAGATGATATTGGATATCATCTCTCTTCCGTCATCGTACATCGCTTTGATGCCGAATGACTTGCTCAGGACGTTGTGAACCGTTATCTCTCCTTCTTTGGGGGCGTATGTCCCACCCGCTGCCGCGGCGGCTGCGGACTCCTCTGCGCTGGCCCAGTTGTGCGCCTTTGCGAACAAGGCTGCTCCCTTCGCGATGGACTGGTCCGGGTCGAACACTCTTACATTGGCATCCGGGTACTTCTGGGTTATCCCGTTCTTGACCTGAGGCATCCTGGAGGAACCTCCTACCAGGATGACGTCGTCGATGTCCTTTATGGCGAAATCCTTTGATGCGAGCGCCCTTGCTATTATGTCAAGGGTCGTCTGCATGAGTGGCGCCGTTGCGGCCTCAAACTCTGCCCTCGTTACTGTGTAGACGGCTTTCTTCCCTCCGACAGTGAGCGTTCCTTTGGTCGACTCTGCGGATGACAGCCTCTTCTTTATCGTCTCTGAGTCAAGAATAAGGGCCTGTTTGACATCATCGTCGTCGTCAAGCTCGCTCTCGTCGATGCCGTTCTCCTCGCACACCTTCTGCTTGATGATCTTGGTGAGCACCTGGTCCCAGTCCTTGCCTCCGAGGAGCCTTTCTCCGTCCGTTGCGACGGCGGTGAATGCTGTGCCGTTGATCTCCAGTATGGTAACATCGAACGTTCCGCCTCCGAGGTCATATACCATGACCCTCTTCTTTCCGCCCGTTCCCGTGCCGAATCCGAAGGATATCGCCGCTGCGGTAGGCTCGTTTATTATGGTCACTCCCTCAAGGCCGGCAACGTAGCCGGCGGTCTTCGTGGCATCCCTTTCGTTCTGTCCGAAGTATGCGGGGCAGGTGATCACCGCTTTGCTCACTTCCACTCCATGGTTGTCGTTGAAGTCGTTGATCATCTTCCTGAGGATGGCCGCCGAGAGAGTGATGGGTGTGTATTTGTCCCCGTCAATATCCACTTCATAGTCTGTGCCTATCTGCCTCTTTATGGCGGTGACCACTCTTTCTATGGGATACATTATTGCCATATCTTTAGCGGGCGATCCGACTATTATCTCTCCGTTCTCATTGAAAAGGATGACCGACGGCGTTGTGTCCTCCTGCTCGAAGTTCTTCTCAACAATCGGGTCGCCCTCGTCATCTATGAACGCCAGGCACGAGTATGTCGTGCCCAGGTCAATTCCAATCACATATTCATTGCTCATTCTTTTTCATCTCCTTCTGTTCTTTTGCTTTCAGAAAACCTATAGATTTTTACTCTTTCCTTTAAGAGAACGCGTCCCTGGTACACGTACCCGTCCGACACTCTCTCCGCTATCATACCGTTCATAGATTCCTCGTCGGTTGGTATGACGTCGACGATTCTTTGGTGTATGGTGTTCAGTCTCTCGAACTTGCTAGGTCCTATCTGAACGCCGCAGTCGACCAGGATGTTCTCCATGTCGACCCCGAACGCTTCGAATGAACCCAGTATGTCCTTTGCCGAGAAACTGCCCAGTTTAGAATTAATCCCGCCGCAGAGCTTGAAGAAATCCTCCCTCATAACGGACAGCTGTTCCAGCATTACCATGAGCTTCCTGTTCGCGAGTTCCGAATCCCTTCTGCTCACGACCGATGAATACTCTTTCAGCTGTTCTTTTGACGTCGTATATTTCTCCAGTTCCGATGCCAGGCCCGCGACCATCCCCTTGAGTTCGATGATCTCTTCCTCCAGACGGCCTGCGTCCGCTGCCTGGATCGGTCCCTTGGTAGATTCATACTCCGTTTCCGGCCCGCCGAAGGCCGTCTCCTCTACGATTATGTCCTCTACAGTGGTCTCTTTTTCCTGTGGTCCTTGGTACTCAGGCGAATCCCTGCACTCAGGCTCCGGCGGCCTTATGCTTGCTGGGGGTTCCCCCTGCGGCATCCTCTCTGCGACGTACCCTTCTTTATCCTTCTCTTCAACGGAGCCTGTTACCAGGAAGTTCTTGAACTTACTGGTCTTGCTGGACGTTTTCTTCTCTGTCATCTCTTCTTCTCCTCCAAGCTCTCGCTGAGCCATATGAACGGGTCTTCTACCCTCATCGGCGATATCCCTCTGGTAAGCACGTTCCCGGTGGGGTTGCTTCCGAGGGCGGACACCGCAAAGTAAGAGTGCTGCTTGAACTCCTTGACTATCTGTACGAACCCTTTCGACACCACCCTGCGCATGTATTCCTCGATCTCGGCGCTTATCTGCTCGCAGTTTGTCTTGTCGAACTTTCCTTTTTCTCTTTCAATGTAAAGAGAGGAGTTGAGGCCGAACAATATGCTGTCCTCCTCATCGTTCTCCGGCGCCTTCATCAGGACATCCGACTTTGTCAGCACGACCGCGAGCGGGATCGGTATGGGATCCTTCATTTTGATAGAATTGTTGGTCCTGATTATGCTGGCGATGTCAGACAGCATATTGGCCACGTTGCTTCCTACCTGCGGCTTGTTCTCCATGCGTATCCTTGTGTTAATGTAGGGTATCTGAAGCGGGTCCACCAGGAAAACGATCCCGGATGCCCTGGAAATGAATGAGTTCAGGTTGAGCCCCATCATCTTTCCTGCGGAATCCAGGTCCTCTCCGGCCGTGTCCAGGAAGGCCAGGGTATAGACGCGCGGGGAATTCCCCTCTAAGAACCTGAGGTAGTAGATCATCGGTTCCCTCGACTCCCTGCTCTCTTCAAAAGAGAGCGTGGGCGCAAGCTTCCTCCCCTCCTCATACAGCCTCTTGTAGTACATGTCCCTGTACCTCAGGGTCGTACGGTCGGTGGCCGGGCTCATAGTGGCCCCGAACTCCTGCGAGAACGAGTTCCTCAGCTGGTTGATCAGTACGGCTATGTAATGGCTCTTGCCCACTCCTTTGGGCCCGAGCAACACGAATACTGTGCTCCCTTCTTCCTCGGCCCCCTGCGGGATCGGGTTGTGGCAGCTGGGGCAGAGCCTTTTGTACACAGGTTTCCTGCATACGTCGCATGTCCCCGACGAGTTCCTTATCACATGGTATTTCGTTGTGACGGGCGAGGGGCCGGCCGGGTCCTTTCCGAGAAAGATCGTGTTCTCTATGTCTATCTCTTCCTCAAGGTTCTTGGACCTGAATTTGCGCGCGCCCTTCTCGTCCAGCTCTCTGAGGAATATCTTCGTGCAGGCGGGATTCGTGCACTGATAGTGTATGTCTTTCAGATCTATCGAGCTGAAACAGAAGGGGCATGTGTATTTTATCGAACTTGTACTGGTCTGCGGCTCCGGTTTTCTTGCCATGTCTTCACTTCTCCTTGTAGAGCGGGTGTATGAATCTGAACACGTTGTAGTCCTCTTCCCTGACAAAGAACAGCCTTACTTTGCTGATATCGACCTTCTCCTTCGCCGTGAACAGGACAGTCGCCTTTCCGTTGCTGAGGAGGATCGGCCTGTTGGTGGACCATATCGATTCCCCGTCCCAGATCTTCAGCGGTATCCCCTCTTTGACGGCCACTGCCGTTATGGGAGGGAGTTCGCTGACCTCGCGGTCGGTATCTATGCTCAGCATTATTCTCTGCTCCGCTCTTGACGGCCCTTCGACCACCATGCTGTATCTGACCTTGCTGCATGCTCCGGAATAGATGTCGAAACTCATCCCGCGCGATGTCATCCTCTCGCCTGAAACGTCATACACCGCGTACAGCGTAACGACCCTCTTCTTGGAGTTCCCCATCGGTATCCTGACCATCTTGTCCTTGCTGTATGCGTCCTTGGTGATCGTGATCCTTTCGGCCTCAAGATCGTCCGGTCCCGATGCCGCCGATGATTCTTTGACCGCCAGTATGGCGAAGTCCGCGCCGTTCGGCCATGTCATCGTCACATCGCAGCCGTTACCGCTCATTCTCTTTTCCACATCCCTGAACGGCTTCAGGTTGGCTACCATTATGTCCTTGCCTCTGACGGCGACCTTCCCGGCCGGTATCATCGGGTAAATGTACTGGACCGCACCGTCCGGAAGGAAGAACCTCATCCCGTTCTCATATACCTCAAGCGGCTGTATCTCTTTCATCCATGCGTTCAGATCGTCAAGTTTGACCATCCTTCCGAACATGTTCACCTTTCTCGGCGACGAATAAAGGACCACTTTCTCCTTGCTCTTCCACTTGGCCGTGAAAGAACCATCTGCCTTGTTCCATCTGATCTCCATGTCCCTTACCGGCTCCGGGAACTTCGTGGTCGTGTATGAGAACGCGCTGCCCATCGATCTTTCCGTGCGCCCTTTGTTCTTGTATTCGGCAACAAAAAGATAGTGATACTTCACGCCTCCTTTCAGACCGTAGTCGTCGATGACGGTCTCTCCGCCGTGCATTATCTCGACCTCTTCCCCGGTGCCTGCGGCAGATGTGCCCTCTTTTCTCCAGATGCGCACCTTCGAACAGCCTTTGGGCTTCTCGTATATCAGCCTCAGACCGCCTTCGACCGGCTCGATGCTTACGTTCTCCACTTCCTTGAACACCATCACGGGGCCGCATGAGGCGGCCTCTCTGGAAAGTATTCCCCATCTCTTTGAGTATATTGAATAATAAAGATCAACGCCAGGATCCATCGTCTTGTCCAGATGGACGCTCCCCGGTATCTCTGCCAGAGGGGCCGTGTCGTCGGTGACCGCCGGAATGGAATCCTTTCCCCTGAAGATGCAGAACGTCATGCCTGCCCTCTCTTCCGGGACAGCGAACTTCAGCAGCACCTTTCCGTCCCTTATCTGCGCGGTCGCGTCGGCCGGAGAATCGGGAGGGTGCTCTTTCATTTTTGCCTTGGCTATAGGGTGGTCGGGACACATCTCCACGGCCGTAACGTACATCATCATGGTATTGCTTGCATCCCCGGATGCGGAGGCACGCTCGCATATCTTGTCCGCCTCAACGACCTTCTGCACCGCTTCGTCATACTTCCTTTCGATGTCAGGGTTGTTCAGTATCTTTGTGAAATCCAGTTTCGCATCGTCGACAACGCCTCTCAGCGCGTAGAACTTCCTTTGCTTGTACATGAGGTCCACGGTATTGATGAACTCCGTGTACTTCGACGCCAACGGCCTAAGTTCGTTCTTCATCCCCGATAGGGCCGGATAGGTCGAGTATGTGTGCTCTATTTTCGCTATGCAGTTCGTTGCCTCGTCTATCATTCCGTAGGAAAGAGCGATCTTGAACTTCTTCTCGAG
>WQTN01000109.1 GCA_009786295.1 Methanomassiliicoccaceae archaeon | reverse complement strand
CATACACGCCAGCGAGAGGATCAGAGAGGACATAGATTTCATACTGTCGCTGGACCCGGCATTCGTCGTGCACATGACGGAAGCTACCGATTCAGACCTGCTGAAGTGCGCCGAATCCGAGGTCCCGGTCGTGGTGTGTGCCCGGTCCAATCTGTACTTTGGGAAAGCACCGCCGATCAAAAGGATGTTGGACTGCGGGGTCGATGTTGCGATAGGCACCGACAACGCAATGCTCTGCGGCCCGGACATGCGCTCCGAAGCCTCCGTTCTCGGGGATGTCCATCTCACACAGGGAGGTTCTGTAAACGATATCATCGGGCCGCTGTTCAAAAATGGGAGAAAGATATTATATCCGCACAACAGAATTTGTGTATCTGTCGGAATGACGGCGGAACTGGCCGTGTTGCCCTGTTCCAAAGGATTTTCCATGGAAGATGTTCTGCGGAACAAAGATCCGATATACAGATATGAACCGAAAAAAGAGGAATCAAAATGAGTTTCAGGAACATTCTCGTACCGACGGACGGCAGCGAATACACCAAGTACGCAGTGGATGCGGCCATTGAGCTTGCCGTCCTGACCGGAGGAAAGGTCACCGCGCTGTACGTTCTCGATAAATCGGTTTATGCAAATTCGCCGATGGATACAGCAGTCACATTGGTCAACGTCTATGAGGCTCTCGAGAAGGAGGGCGCACACGCAACAAGCTATGTTTTAGAAAAAGCCAGGGAGGCCGGCGTGGAAGCAGAGGAGAAGCGCATCGAGGGCGTACCGTCAAACGTAATCCTTCAGGAATCTGAGGCTGGAGGGTATGACATGATCATCATGGGCTCTCTGGGAAGGACAGGCGTCTCAAAGCTTCTGATGGGAAGCGTGTCGGAAAAAATAGTGCGGAGTGCGAAATGCCCCGTAATGGTGGTCAAAGCAGCGCCCCGTTCTAAAGAATGAACTGCATTGTCAATCAATGCACTTAATTACCTAAAGACAAATAACCCCGCCAGGACTACCAATGGAAAAGCTTTTGCTTTTTTCTTTGGTCGAGACTTCAGAGGTTGGCTCGGATGAAAACAGTGGCGGATATAATGACTACGGCGCCCATAGTGGCAGAGGTTCCGGGAAGCCGTAGCGATGCGATCAATATGATGGTCAGGAACAAACTTACCGGACTTCCGGTAGTGCGGGCTTCCGACGGTAAGCTTATGGGCATCGTTTCCAGAAGGGACATCTTCAGGAAATTCGATGAGGATCAGTTATCGCTGATAATGAAAAGAGAATGCATCACAGTAACTCCCGATATAAGCGTCGTCAATGTTGCAAACATATTCGTCAGCAAAAGGATACACAGGATCCCGGTGATAGAGGACGGAAGGCTGGTGGGCATAGTGACACCGACGGATCTTCTGAGGGAGATCGCGGAAATGAAGACCCCGCTTACGGCGGAGGATGCCATCAGGACGACCTGCGTGACCGCATATGAGGGAGAGCCGCTGGCGTACACGGTCGTCTCAATGAGGATAAGCGATGTACCGGCCGTACCTGTCCTTGACATAAAGGGAAAGCTTGTAGGGATACTCACCGACCGTGACCTGTTCAGCGATCAGACCGCGGACGCAGAGGCGATGCTGCGCCTGGGGATCAAGGATTCCGAACTTGCGGGGTACAGGAACGTGCTTCCGCTGTTCTATGCGGCAACCGACAAATACATACCCGACGAAACGACCGTCCATGACTACATGATAAAGGACCCTAAGACCGTCTTCAAGAAGACGCCTCTGAACGATGTGGCCCGCATCATGATCCAGAAGGACTTCGGACAGCTTCCGGTGCACGGCACAAAGGACGAGCTGGTCGGCATGATCTACGATGTTGATGTTCTATGCGCACTGACAGGTAATGCCAATGAGTAACGAGATCAACAGCAATGATCTTCTGTCCCTCTGCAGGCGCAGAGGGTTCGTTTGGCCGTCCTTCGAACTGTACGGAGGAGTGGCCGGAATGTTCGATTACGGACCTTTGGGGTCCAATATGCGGAACAACATAGTTGAGGTCTGGAGAGACATCTACAGGGGGAGAGAAGGTTTCATAGAGATAGATTCGGAGACCGTCAATCCGAGAGAGGTCTTCAAGGCGTCCGGCCACGTGGATGAGTTCGCGGATCTGGTCACATATTGTACCAAATGCGAATCCGCATTCAGAGCGGACCACCTCGTCAAAGAGTTCTTTGACAACCCCGACGTGCTGTCCCCGAAGGAATTGGACGACGCCTTTGTGAAATTTGATGTTAAATGCCCGGAATGCGGCGGAAAGCTCGGCCTGGTGGAGGAGTTCAACCTTATGTTCAAAACGACCATCGGACCCGGCTCGTCCAGAGTAGGGTATCTCAGGCCGGAGACCGCGCAGGGGATATTCGTCAATTATCTGAACCTTTACAGGTACAACAGGGAAAAGCTCCCTCTGGGCGTGATACAGACCGGAAGAGGCTACAGGAACGAGATCTCCCCGAGACAGGGCATGATAAGGATGAGAGAGTTCAACATGATGGAAGTGGAGCTCTTCGTCGACCCTGAGGACAAAGGCTGGAGCAGATTCCACGAGATAGAGAACGACCCGATAACGCTTGTTCCCAACACAGGCACCGAGGCCGTGACGATGACGGTCGGCGAGGCCGTCAGCAAAGGGATCATAGCGAACAAGGTGCTGGCGTATTTCGTATATACGACGCAGCAGTTACTGGTCAGATTGGGAGTGGACCAGAAAAGGCTGAGGTTCAGACAGCATCTCCGCGATGAGATGGCCCACTACGCCATGGACTGCTGGGACGCGGAGGTCCTTCTTTCCTTTGGATGGATAGAGGTCACCGGCATAGCCGACAGAGGCTGCTGGGACCTGTCAAGGCACGCTGAGTTCTCAGGTACGGAGCTTACGCATTTCAAGAAGTTCGACGAGCCCGAAGAGAGGGAGACGGATAAGGTCAAGGCCAAACACAAAGCCCTGGGTCCGAGATTCAAAGACAAAGCGAAATCCATTGCGGAGATGATGGAAGCAAAACGCCCGTCGGACATCAGGGACGGCAAGCTCGCCCTTAAAGTAGGAGATGAGGAAGTGATCCTGGACGGCGAATTCTTCGAAGTGGTCAGAGTGCGTGAGAAGATATCCGGAGAAAGGGTCATCCCTCATGTCATCGAGCCGTCGCACGGACTGGACAGGATATTCTATTCCGTGCTTGAGCACGCTTACACATACGATAAAAAAGAAGACTACACCGTTCTGAGGCTCGCGCCCGAGATAGCCCCGATAAAAGTGGGGATATTCCCCCTCATGGAGAAGGACGGGCTGGACGCACTTGCCTCGGATATATACAAAAAGGTGCATTCGCCCAGCATGGAAGCCTACTATGACGGCTCCGGCACTATCGGCAAGAGGTATGCAAGGATGGATGAGATTGGCACACCCTGGTGCATAACCGTGGATTACGAATCCCTTGAGGGGCCGTCCAAAGGCACCGTGACCATAAGGGACCGCAACACCACCGCTCAGAAGAGGATACGGGCAGATTCCGTGCAGGAAGCGCTAAGGTCCCTTCTCTCTGGCAGGCGGTTCGAGGACCTCTGAGGCTTCTATATAATACCTTGCCGGAAATGCCAGAAAATGCGTGCCCGATACATTGTTCAACAATATTTATGGATTTATTCCGCCGCTGACGGCGTATTTTTGGATAATATAAACAATCTTTATATCGGCAATACCCCGATGATATAGTGGTGAGACAATAGGCGTTGAAGACCTAGAGGATCTAAAAAAATTAATGATTTTGAGATCACAACTTAAGGGTATAACCGTTCAGGACATAATGATACCTGAATTTCCTACAATAGGCCCTGAGGACAGGGTCGCAGAGGCTCTTTCAAAAATGAGGGAATCCAGGTTTCAGGAGATACCGATAATAGAGAACGGCAATTATGCAGGAGTGATAAGTTACGGCTCGATACTCAGAAAAGGGAGCACCGCGCCGGACACGAAAGTAAAGAACCTTGTACGCAACCTTCCGACGGTCTCTCTGGACACAGAGATAACGAAGATCGCTGAGCACATCGTTGCCAACAACTGCAGGCAGCTGGCCGTCCTGAACGGAAAGAAGATAATAGGCATGGTGTCAAGAAGCGGTCTGACCAGGGTCGCGGCCCGCATCAAGATACTCAGGGACATCAAAGTATGGGAGATAATGACCACGCCCGTTGAATACGTAAGCGAAAATGCCATGCTGGATGATGCTTTGGAAATCATGAGGAAGCTGGACATAATGACTGTGCCTGTCGTTGACAGCAAGATGTCCATCGTCGGTGTGGTGGGGATGAAAGAGGTCATCGACAATCACTGGAAGATCGACACAAAGAGCTTCGGCGATTTCAAAAAGAGCTCAAAGGCCCAGATATCCATCGGCAGCGTGTATACAGGCGCGGTCAGGACTATCGACTGGGATGAGACGCTGGGTGCGGCTGCGTCGCTGATGGAGGAACACAACTTCTCCACGCTGCCGGTGATCGAAGGAAAAGAACTGGTCGGAGTGCTCACGGAGTTCGACATCGTGGAACTGATATCCGCATGCAGGGAAAGAGAATCCCTCTTTGTGCAGATAAGCGGTCTTGACGACGAGGATAAATTCTACGCCGATGCCATGTATGCGGACATCGAGACGGAAATGACCCGCATCTCCAAGATATACAAACCGGAATCGCTGACGATACACATATCCAAGTACAACGAGGAAGTAGGAAAAGAAGGCGGAAGGAAGAAATACAGCCTTTCCGGCAGGCTTTTCATACACGGGACGGTACTGGACCTGAAGGAAGTGGGTTGGGACATTGTTAAAGCAAACAGCGACCTCATGAAAAAAATGGGGCAGCAGGTAACGGAAATGAAAGATTCCAACGTATCTTTCCGCAAAAGAAAGAAATGACCTTTGAAACTTTTTATTTAATCTTTCCAAAGTGAGGAAGTCCATGTTTGGCCGTAAGAAGACCACTGTTCCGGAATGGGCATCCGTAATGGATGAGAAAAGATACTCGGCGTTCATATCCGCCATTGATGATTATTTCAAACGCAGGGGCGAACCGTACACGATAGATGACGGAACCGTCAACGTCGGGAGCTGGAAATTCGGACTGACGAACATTGTTCAGATATGCGCCGCTCAGGACCCCAAGGAATATCCGGAAATGGTGGAGCATCACTTCGCACTGATGGTCGAGAACGAAGCTTTCGAAGCAAGTCTGGTGCCTGATGATTTTGAAAAAATAAAGCAGTACATCGGCGTCCGGCTTTACGGCGAGGACTACATATCCCGTTTCGGCGAGGACATCATGATCCGCAGGCCGTTCGCCGAGGATGTATTTGCCGCGCTCATCTTTGATTTCCCGCAGACGATCAAGAACATATCCCGCAGCGACGCGGACAAATGGAACATATCAGACAATGAGCTCTTCGATATCGGCATTGAGAACATACGGCGCAACTATCAATTGCAAGCGCAGGAGGTCGTATTAGGCGGAGACACTGTCTTTACCATAGAAACGGAGCATTTTTTCGCATCGAACATACTGTTCGACATCGAGCGGAACAAAAGATTCATCGGCAAAGGCGGAGCGATAATAGGCATTCCCACAAGGAGTCTGGCGGCTATCTATCCAATCAACGACATGAAGGTCGTGAATGTGCTGTCTGCGTTCTTCGATTTTGTTCCAAGGTTCTATGCGGGCGGCCCCGGCTCATTGACCTGGCAGATCTTCTGGTACCGCGACGGCCGGTACGAGCCACTCAAGTACGAAACAGGCAAAAAAATAAAGTTCACGCCCTCGGAAGCATTCTTATCGCTGCTGAACGGCGGTTTGGAGTAAATAGGGCGGCAAATGCCGCATACGCCGTTTCAGACTTTGCCGCAAGTTTCATCAGATTTCTTCCGTTTCCTCCTCATAACCTTTTTTTATATTATCCCGATTAACTGTCTGTTCAAAATGTCACAGTATGATTCAATATCTGTCGAAAGACGATGGCAGAAAATGTGGAAGGAAGAAGAGATATACCGTTTCGATCCTGACTCGGATAAGCCTGCATACAGCATAGACAATCCTCCGAGATATACGTCGGGGTCTCTCCACCTCGGGCACGCCACAGGATATTCCCTCATCGATTTCGCCGCAAGATACAAAAGGATGAAAGGCTACAACGTGTTCTTTCCGCTTTGTTTCGATGTCAACGGCACTCCGATAGAAGTAAAAGTGGAAAAGAAGCACAACATCACGAAACTGGACCTCCCGAGAGAGGAATACAGGAAGCTGTGCAGCGAATATGCCAATGGATTCATCGATGAGATGACGCATCATTTTGAGATACTCGGGGAGAGCATGGACCCCAGCATCTATTACCAGACGGACGCCCCATACTACAGACGGATAACGCAGATGTCCTTCGTGGAGCTGTTCAACAGAGGCCTTGTGTACAAGGGGGATTTCCCCGTCAATTGGTGTCCTAGATGCATGACCGCTCTGGCGGATGCAGAGGTGGACCATAAAGACAACACGACAAAACTGAACTTTGTGAAGTTCGCGATCGCCGGCAGCGACAGCCACGTGATGATCGCAACCACTAGGCCGGAGCTGATATGCACATGCAAGGTCGTAGCGGTCCATCCTGACGACAAAGAGAAACAGCACCTTGTCGGCAAGGACCTCATAACTCCGGTCTACGGCCGCAGGATAAAAGTGATAGCGGATCCGAAGGTCGATCCCGGGTACGGGACAGGAAATGTCATGATATGCACCATCGGGGACAAGGACGATCTCGAATGGGTTATGAAATACCATCTTGAGATGGAAAAGGGGATCGATGAGACGGGAAAGATGACGGAGATCGCCGGCAAATATGCAGGCATGCCCGTGAAAGAGGCAAGGGAAGCAATCATACGCGACCTCAAAGAGACAGGCGCGCTTGTCAGGCAGGAAGAGGTCCCTCAGCAGGTCTCGGTCTGCTGGAGGTGCAGTATGCCTGTGGAGTATCTCCAGGTCCCTCAGTGGTTCCTCAAGACGATCGAGCTCAAAGAACAGGTGCTCGGCAAGGCTGATGAGATAAAATGGTACCCCGAGTTCATGAAGATAAGGCTTCAGGACTGGATCAACTCTCTGGAATGGGACTGGGTCCTGAGCAGACAGCGCATATTTGCGACCCCGATCCCTGTTTGGGAATGCGATGGTTGCGGGGAGGCCGTATGCGCAACAGAAGAGCAGTGCTATGTGGACCCCACATCGGACACGCCTCCTGTTGATAAATGCCGCAAATGCGGCGGGAAACTGATAGGATGCACGGACGTGTTCGACACATGGATGGATTCGTCCGGCTCCAGCCTGTACAACACATTCTGGAAAAGAGATGAGGATCTCCACAAAAAATTCTTCCCCATGAGCATGAGGCCGCAGTCTCACGACATCATAAGGACATGGGCGTTCTATTCCATACTCAGATCGGGGCAGATAAAGCAATCCCGCCCCTGGGACGACATCATGATCCACGGGTTCATCATGGCTCCGGACGGAACGCCTATGCACTCATCCGTCGGAAACGTCATAGATCCGATCCCCATTCTTGAGAATTACGGCGCGGACGCGCTCAGATATTTCGCGGCGTCCTGCTCTCTCGGCACTGACCACGCGTTCAGAGAGCAGGATGTGACGAGAGGGAAGAAGCTGTCCAACAAGATATTCAACATAGGGCAGTTCGTCGGCAGATTCTTCGACGGCAAACCTGTTGCGGCAGGAGAACTCAGAGAATCCGACAGATGGATCATAAGCCGTTATTCTCAGACAGTCAAGGCTGCGACCGGATATCTTGACGTGTATCAGTTCGACAGGGCGCTGAAGGAGGTGGAAGGATTCATCTGGCACGATCTTGCCGACAACTACATAGAAATGGTGAAGGCAAGAAGCGATCCCGCCGTAAGATACACTCTCTATAACGTCTTCCTCGGAAGCATAAAGATGATGGCACCGTTCATGCCGCATGTGACAGAGGATGTATATCAGGAGCACTTTGCCGCTTTCGAGGGGGCAAAGAGCATCCACATATCTGATTGGCCCGCACCAATATTCGTTGACGAGGAAGCGATCGGCATCGGCAATTCTATCACCGAGATCACATCAGCCATAAGGGCATGGAAATCAGAGAAGAAGATGCCCCTCAATGCGGAACTGTCAAAAGTGGAGATAATCGGCGAAGGGGCCCCGGCTCTGGAAAAGGGGGCACCGGACATAATCGAGACCTCTAAGATCAAAGAGCTCATTTTCCTAAAGAAAGCCGAATTGAAAGAAGAAGTGACAGCCATAAAACCGATACACTCAAAGCTCGGTCCGGCGTTCAAAGGACAAGCAAAAAGCATTGTCTTGGCTCTTTCGGCCTTGTCTCCGAAAGACGCTTTGAAAATGATGACAAAGGACGGGCTTGAGCTTGAGGTCGATGGAGAGAAGATAACTCTGGCACAGGAGTTCTGGGAAACGCAGAAAAGACTGACGCTCGACGGCAAAGCGGTCGAGACGATACAGCTCGGGAACACTTTGATAGTGGTGGAGATCTGACCGGGATCAATCCGCGTATATTTCCACGGTGACCTTCTTCCCTCTGTATTTTATCTTGGGAAGGTCCATCATCATCCTGTTGCCGAAATCCCTGTGCACCTCTACCACTGACGAGCCGGCTCCGATCTCGATCTTGCCTATTGCAAAGTCCCTTATCTTGGCTGCTTTAATGAGATGCTCGGCAAGACCGACCTTCCCCAGGCCGTCATCCTTGCCGAGGTTCACTTGGAACTTAACCATCCCGTATACGTCGGCGAGCTGATCGTAATCGATAACCTTTCTGATGGTGTCTTTAGTTCCCTCTTCTGCCTCGGGGACCTCTCTCTTTTCGATGTTCATCTCGGTCCTGAGTTCGAACTCTCGGACCAGATGCTCCTCTTCCGATGTAACGAACGATATGGCCACGCCCTCTTTACCGGCCCTTCCGGTACGCCCGATCCTGTGAATGTATGTTTCAACATCGTCAGGCATGTCGTAATTTATGACATATGAAATGTCATCAACATCCAGCCCTCTTGCGGCAACATCCGTTGCAATGAGTATCTGGATCTTATCGTCCTTGAAATCCTTGAGCACTTTCTCTCTTTTCGGCTGCGGCATATCGCCGTGGATGGCCTTTACTCGGTAGTTCAGGCTGGTAAGTCTTTCGTCAAGGACATCGACCATTTTCTTGGTCTGGCAGAATATTATCGCTTTCGGTTTGTCGATATCGAGGATCCTTGTGAGCGCCCAGGATTTGTTCCTTCTTCCCACAGATATGAAATACTGTTTGGTAAGGTCAAGGACGACCTCGTCCCGAGAGACGCTGATCTCCTTTGGTTTGATCATATAATCGCTTGCCAGGCGTTTGACGTCCTCTGACATGGTGGCCGAGAACAGCATTGTCTGCCTGCTCTTCGGCATCGCCGACAGTATGTCCTTGATATCCTCGATGAATCCCATGTCCAGCATCCTGTCAGCTTCGTCAAGGACCATTATCTCTATCTTGCTGAGGTTCAGGATGCCTCTGTTGATCATGTCCTTGACCCTTCCGGGTGTTCCGGCAATGACATCGGCGCCTTTCTCGAGCCGTTTGATCTGTCCTTCAATGCTTGCTCCGCCGTAAATGGGGACGCACTCGTGCTTTGTATACTTGGAAAGCTCCGTTATCTGATCGGACACCTGGTTCGCAAGCTCCCTTGTGGGAACGAGTATTATCGATGAAGGAAGCTTCTGCATAGGCTCCGTCCTCTGAACTATTATTGTGCCGAACGCCCCTGTCTTTCCGGTCCCCGTCTGAGCCTGACCGAACATGTCAGTACCTTTCAGGCCGAGCGGGATGGTCGCCGTCTGTATTGGAGTAGGTTCTTCCCATCCGATATCCTCTATTGCTCTTACGATATCTTCTGATATCCCTAAATCTGTGAACTTTGAGATCATCTATACATCACTGATCTGAATCCAAACCGCCTGCGACTAT
>WQTN01000108.1 GCA_009786295.1 Methanomassiliicoccaceae archaeon | reverse complement strand
GCTGTCGGATGCGAGAATGGCCTCCCACGTCATGATCGGGATGTACAGGTCCGGAAAATACCGCCCGTGATCATTTGTCTTTCTTGGTCTCCGTTTCAAGCGACTTTTGGTAAGCGGATTCTGCCGCATCGGATATCTTCCTCATTGGCCGGCTTTTCAGCAAAAGCACAGCGAAGAAGAACCACAGTATCACAAAACCGATTATCATCAGATAGTATTCTGTTGGGAACATTGCGAGCGAGGCCACCCCTACCGCTACCTGAGGTACCTCGTACACAAGCGCCACAAGTCCGAACAGCAAAAGAGCCAATATTGTGGGTTTAAGGTCTTTGGAAACCGCTCCGTCCACCGAGTAGAATCTGGCCAGCGGATAGATGAACAACAGTTGGGATATTCCAGAAAGCATCAGGAATATCAGCATCGCATTCCTTGCGGTCACCTCTCCGAAGCTTTCATTGCCGGGGGACATATGTTCCCAGAATCCGTCCCAATCGCTCCACATGGGCGAGCTTCCGTACCCCTCATACATGCCGCGGTAGAAATCATATCCCAGATCGAAGGTCCCATTCCCAGTATAGACCAGGAACACCGCATAAACAACCAGCCCAAACCCGACTATCATCACCGCCATGGGTATCGAGAATCTGAGGACCCCCGGAAGTATCATTGCTTTATTGTTCGACGGTTTTGCCCATATCGCCATTAAGAATGCGGCGAATGCCACTGATGCGATCGCATAGAACGCATTATGCACAGGCAGCATAGGGAACCTTCCCAGCGCGATCAGGAGTACCGCCACGAGCATCGCAAGCACAAAGTTCCTCGTCAGATACAGGCGCAGGATGTCCCTCATCCCTGTAACGGTCTTCTTCCCTTCGGTTATCGCTTTGGGAAGCGCCGAGAAATTGTCATCCACCAAGACCATATCGGCGACACCTCTTGCCGCGCCGCTCCCGCTTTGCAATGCCACCCCTACGTTAGCTGCTTTGAGCGACCTTACATCATTGACGCCATCGCCCACCATCGCCACATACCGCCCGCTTTTCTTGAGAGAAGCGACCACCATCTCCTTCTGTTCGGGCTTCATCCTCCCGAAGATATTGGTTCTGAGGATTGTGGCGTCGAATTCTTCCTCCGGCAGCGCCGCAAGCTCATCTCCCGAGATTATGTTCCTGTCGCCCGAGATGTCGGCAAGCGAGAACAGGGCGTTGACCGTTTCCGGATCGTCGCCGGATATCACCTTGAGGTCCATGCCGTTCTTTTGGAAATCGTCTATTATCTCTCTGCAATCGGGTCTGACCTCATCTCTGATTGATATCAGCGCAACCAGTCTCAGTTCCGGTATCGCAGGCTCATCGCCGGAATATAGCAAAACATCGGGGCCTTCGCAGAGGACAATCGTCCTTAGACCTTTCTTAGAAAGTTCTGAGATCTCAGATGATATGTCCGCACCTTTGACATGCTCTTTGAGGAATGGCCATGCGCCCATGAATATTGTCCGAGAAATACTTCCTGACGATATCCTCACTGCACTGTATTTCCTTTCCGAGGAGAACTGGATCTCTTCCTTGAGCATTGACTCCTCGCTGCCGAATTCTTTTTCCAGCGCTTTCACGGTATTGTTCTTGCTTCCCGTCGAACCTACGAACAGCCGGACCAGGAGTTTTGCTTCGCTGTCGTCGATGAAAGCCTCCATTCCGTTGTAGAGGAGTTTGTTCGTTGTTATCGTGCCCGTCTTGTCCATGCATACTGTGTCTACATGGCTCATCGATTCGACCGAGTTCGAATTCTGCAGCAGCACGCCGCTGTTCGCCATCCTGACGGCCGCGATCATATAAGTTATCGTGATCAGAAGGAAAAGGGCCACCGGCACGATGTCCAGGACTAACACCGACTTTATCGCAAAGAGCTTGGCCCCGCTTCCTGTCAGAGCGTTGATGACCGCAAGTATCAGCAGGAAGAAGAATGCCATGATCATGAGCATCTTTGTCACGGTAGAGGTCTCCCTCTGCAGGGGCGTGTTCTTCCTCTTGTATTTCTTGGCGCTTAGCAGCATCTTCGATGCATATGTGTCTTCTCCAAGCGCGGTCACTCTGTAATATCCTTCGCCTGTTATGCATACAGCACCAGAATAGATTGTATCTCCTGCACGTTTCCTCACTGTACGGGACTCTCCGGTAAGCAGGGATTCATCCATTTCGAGCGAATTTGATGAAAGGATCTCGCCATCCACCTGCGCCTGATCGCCGGAGGACAAACGGATGATGTCATCCATCACTATCTTGGACGGGTCTATCTGCGTCTCTGCCCCATCCCTTAAGACATGGGCCGTCGGCCTGAGAAGCAGCGCGATCTTATCCAGCCTTCTTTTTGCCCTCATCTCCTGTATGGTCGAGATCAGCACGTTAAGGGCAATGACGCCGGTGGCCGACAGAGCGCTGATCGGTTCGTTGAAATACAGCAGAGCTGCGCCAAGGATGAAAAGGATCAGATTGAATGTGGTACAGACATTCTTTATGACTATGTCCAAATTGCTTCTGCTTACCGGGGACTCGAACTTGTTCACCTTGCCTTCGGAAATCCTGTCCCTGACCTCTTTTTCGGTAAGCCCTCTGAGATCCATGGGACTCAACATCACTTCGGATTATAAAGAAACTTTGGACCTGCATTTTTTCAGATTTGTATACAAATGTTTCAAAAATAAGATGAATTATGAAACGCTCGGATCCTCTTTCACTTTTGCGGCATGAACAAGGTTTTACATTCTTCCAGCGAAGTATTGATCTTTTCAGATGTCACTGAAGGCACAGAGCTTTCTTCCGCATAATCTTTCCATCTGTCCGCAACCGTCAGAACTGCCTCTATTTTATCCTCCGCACCTTTGATGTTAGCATTGTGCGCAAGTGCCAGCAGGTCATCTTTTGTGATACCACCGGTCCTGCCATTGACTGTCAGTTGATGTGCCTGTATCCAAATGTTCCCGGGTTTGTATGCATATGTTATATCATATGCCGGGGCGAGCCTCCATTCTCCTCCTCTGCGGAGCATGAACGAGATGTTCTTGGTATGGTCGTCGTTGTTCCTCATTATGATATTGAAGGCGGCTCTGCGGAACATCTCGTCAGCATCTGCCGCAGGAAGCTCCATCCTTCTCATCACTGAGAACAATTGTTCGTAGGAGTGCCTTGCAGGAACAGTGAAATCATAATGGGCGATCGCATTGAGAGTCTGAGTGTGTATCTTCTCCCCGCCTATACGGTCAAAACGTTTTGTCATGAAATGTATGCCTTTTCTTGTCTCAAAAAGACGGCATTCGCTCATCTTGATACCGCAGTCGGAAGCCATTTTGTGATAGGCGTGCTCCACTCTGCAGAATCCGTGTTTATTCTCGTCTTCTGTATCAAATTTTATGATCCAGTCCGTATACTTTTCGGAATGCGGAACCTGCCCTGAAATGATCTCCCCTGTTGATTCATCAAGAGCGATCACAGCCTTCGCCCTAGCTCCGCCGGCGGAAGTGCCTGTTGATATCAGTTCGTTGATCCCTTCTTCAGACAAATCGGCACATACCTCCTCTTTCTCGCTGACAGCCTCTGCGGCCAATGAAGAGAGCAGATCTACATCTATCTTTTCAGGTCTGGTGTTTTGTCTGATCGCAGGCTCATATCCAAGAGCGCCTATTCCTCTCCTTCCCACATAGCACAACCTGTCAAGAGGAGTGAAGCTATTCGGATCGATCCTGTTGCGGCGGACCCACATGTCTATAAGAGTATTGCCATACTTATCAGGCAGGGAGTCGGCAAGCATGCCTGGGAGCCCTTTGAAGGCATAACGTTCCAGATCCTCGAAGGAGTATATTTTATTGGAAATAGGCATCATGATCGGGGCGAGCTCAATCCCTTTCTCTGCGAATGCGGGATTGTATTGGAATCTGGCGCACCTTACTCTCTCATCCCAGTATGCAACTCCGGCTGTCATGCCCCATATGTTCACTTTGGTCATTATTTTCATATGGTTATCCTTTTCCTCCGCGCTTCGGAAGAGCGTCCTGTCGCGCGTACCGGAACGTTTCCTCCCGCGTTATAGAGGAGAAGGGGGCTCACGGCCTCTTCTTCGAGAAGGCGGTCAAGCAGGTTCAGTTCTCTGAGGCCTCTCAGGACCGAGACCAGCGTGACCAGTGTGATGTTTCTGCCGCTCTCCAGATCGCCTATGGTCTTTGCATGCACTCCCGATGCCTTTTGCAGCTGCTCCCTTGTCACATTATTGTTCAGTCTGATGGTGCGTATCTTCTCTCCGACCAGCCTTATTATCTCAGTGTCCGACAATTCGTAGACATCTGATGAGGAATACATGATACAGTGATTGGGTTTTGAGATATAAATGTTTTCTAATAAAATAACTTATATGTTATATAATTGTAATATATTGATATTAAAATAACAAATAAGTTATTTTAATCCATATATTTTCTTTCCTCAGGCATATCATCTCCGGCTAATTCATAATGTTCTTTGGATTCTTTCTGCGATCTTTTCTTTGGGAAGAGGATCGAATACCGCTGTCTCTCCCCGCGATACATAGTCTATGAAACATTTCGCAGGCCTGCCGTAGACTTCCGAAGCAGCGTGGGCATACACGCTCAGCTGTATGCGGTATTCACTTTCGTAGGATGCATCAGCATCGGTCTTGTAATCGTGTATCTCAATTGCATCAGGCCTTACAACAAGGAGATCGATTATTCCTTTCAGTGTTACGTTGAGATCATTGAAAGGAAGGGAGCATTCCATCTCCGGATATATCAGATCGGCGTCCGATGCGGCCGAAAGTATGTTTCTTATCACAGATGTCTCCGGGCGCTCGTCATCTATCCTATGGCCGGCAGCCATGGCATGTGCCAGCTCATGTATCTCCGTTCCGTATTTCTTTCCTTTGCCGGATACCTCATCAGTCTCCGCATCCGGACGGAACGACCCGAGAGAGCTCATTATATCATGGACGGCGAGATTGATCCTCCTTGAGGCAACCCCGCCTACCGGGGGAACCTGGATAAGACTGACCTCCGCATCCGTATCGATGTTTCTGACGCTTCCTTTCCCGCACGGTCTTACCCTTCCTTTAGACAGATGTTCAAAGAAACGCGACGGCTTCGGCCCGGATATGAGTGTGACGTATTGTTTCGCTCTTGAAAGAGCGACGAACATGAGCCTTCTCTCTTCGCTGTAATCTTTCGGCAGGGCATATTCTGCGAGATATGTCTTCCATGATCTGGTGATCTTAGAATAATCCTCCCCGAATGAGGATACGTCCTTTCTGCATCTTATGCCCGTGATATCGTTGAAAGAATACGCCGATGCGTCCCTCGGGGTGCCGGGCATCACTCTCTGATCCACCCCGGCGATTATCACTATCGGATATTCCAGCCCCTTTGATTTGTGCATGGTCTGTATCGTCACCGCCTTGCGGTCAAGCATGCCGTCGACCTGATACTTGGTGTGATCCTCGATATCCCTCTCTATCATTCCGATGACATCGGATATCGTAAGCAGAGAGTCCCTGTGAGAAGATGATATCACAGAGATTATGGTCTGCGTCATGTCGTTGTTCAGGCCGTAGAACGCGAATATTGAAGAAAGAAGGTCTGTGATGCGCCTTTTCTTTCTCATGAGGGAAGACCTCATTTGGGAGAACACTTTTGGAGGGTCCTTTCTCATCCTGAGGATATCCTCCAGAGTGTACCCTGCGTCGGCCATTATGGGGCCTATGCCCCACTCATCGTCCCGATTGTTCAGATATTTCAGCCATGCAAGCGCAAGCTTTCCTTCTCTGGCAGACATGACCTCTACGTCCCCCTGGAGGAATGCGGGTATTCCGGACGAGGCTGCCGCTTCGCTTATGGCGCGGCACAGATCGGTCTTCCTGCAGAGAACGGCTATGTCCTCAAAGCCTGGGCGCTTTTCAGCTCCGCCATCGTGGATCTTGTGATCTCCTGTGACATAGCCTGCTATCGTTCTGATCACCTCGGCCACCTCCTCTTCCTTCGAAGGGGCGGAAACGAACTCGATCATGGTATCGCCGCCTATGTCTTCTCTTTGCGCCGTTATCCTCGTTATCTTCTCGTCAAGATAGTCTTTATCGATCGCCTCTTCTTTCACTGCCGGTATGTAAAGAGAATCGAACGCCGCATCTATTATGATCTGAGAACTCCTGTAATTCATATCGAGCGAGAGCTTCTTCACATCCGGTATGCTGAACGACACTCTTACGCTGTCGTCGTTCAATGTCCTTCTCAGCGATACCACCCTCTTCTCGAACTCTGTTATGTTCTGTATCGAGACGTGCCTGAATCCGTATATCCCCTGCTTCCAATCGCCGACAACGCAGAGATTCGGTTTTTTCAGCAGCATCAGCGCGATCATCAACTGATTCTCATTAGTGTCCTGGAATTCGTCGATCATCAGGTATTTCACGGACATCCTTTCCCTGACGCTCTTCTCGCTGTACAGGACTATGAATGCGAAGGATGCCACAAGCCCGTATGTCAGTCTGTCATCGTTGATGCAGTTCCTGATATATTCATAATAGATATCATGGACAAGTGCCAGAAGGTCATATCTGTCATCGAACGCGGCATCTGTTATCATCACGTCAGGGAGAGGTCCCATTTTTGAGATGCCGTATTCTGTGAAAAATGCCTGATCACCTGAAAATTTGTCGCACAGGGAACCGGACAGCTTGAAGTTCCCTCTGGTGCTGACCTCCTCGTTCTCGCTCAAAAGCGTTCTGAGTATCTCTTCCTGATCTCCCATCAGTATTTTGCCGTCATCTCCGCCGAACCATCCTTTCCTCAGAGGTATGACGCCTCTTGACATCAGCTTGTTGATGATATGATACAGCTCAGGAACGCTCTGTGATGCGATCACTCCCTGCATTTTGTATTCTCCTGAGCGGGCTATCATGAAGCGGTCAAAGAAATCCATGAAGTATTCAAGGTTCAGCGTCTCATTCTCGATGAGGTTCGCCCCTCTTGTCAGCACCTCCTCCATCCTGAAGAACCTGCTCACTGTATCAGGAGATTCCATTACCACGGAGTAGCAGAAAGAGTCGAATGTGCTTGTTTTGATGAATTTAGACGATTCGGAGAGCTCTGTCCCGGACATCCTGCTCCTTATCCTTTCCTCCATCTCGCTGGCCGCATTCCTTGTGAAAGTAAGCAGAAGAACATCGTTCGTATCGACGTTCTCTATCCTCAGGATGTTCAGGAACCTGTCCACAATGGTATGCGTCTTGCCTGTCCCGGGACCGGCATCCACAACGATCATCCCGTCGAGTTCCTCGGCAATCTTTTTCTGCGATGCGTTGAGGTCACTCATCCTCATCACCGCCTTCCTCCAGATCGATGATGTCTCTCGTGCATGCCTTGAAAAAACTGCATTTGCCGCAATCCATTCTGGGAGATGCGGGAAAATCAGAATATATCTGCACAGAGGCAATATCATGGTCCTTGTCGACCTGCGAAAGGAATCTTTCAAGCGTGTCCGAGGGGACCACTACCTCCGTATCATCGGCGAACATCCCCGCCGATATGATCGCGGACAGTTTTTTCAGCACCCTTGAGACATTGTCGTGGTCTGTCTTGCTCTTCATACCCAGCATGCTCATTATGGATGCTATCAGGTTCTCGTCGTCCTTCCAGGATCCGCATGAATCCGTTCCTGCATCGAATGCCTTATCCACAAAAGAGCTCCACCCTCCGGTTATCTTAGCGTAGGTGGGCCCGAAATCGCTTTTGGCCGGAGAATCGGGATCGGATAGGAACTCCCTCATGTTTTCCTGGATCAGCACAACATTGCGGATGTTCTCGTTTATCCTGAAATCCTTGTCTGTGACCGAACGGACGTCATTGTCCGCCACATATACGAGGCTGAATCTGTAAGGTGGTGGAGAGTTGTCTCTCAGAAGGGAGAGATAGATCAGCGGCTGGAATTCAAAAAAGTTCTGCTTCCGGGACATGTCCATGCTGTCTTTGACATTTTTGAGGGAACTTGCTTTTCCTGTTTTGTAATCCACTATCCTGTTGTTGACTATCAGATCGAAATTGCCGAGAAGAGGGTGCATGTTCGTGGTGAATTCTGTCTCGGTCATGCTGCTGTACTTCATGCAGTTGTGCATTTCCATGAACATGTTCTTGTGTTCCCTCGCCGAATGATCCCTGTCAAGGGGGACATCTTTTATTCCGAGGGAGTCGATGAAACGTATGACGTTGGCCATGCAGACCCTTATCTTGCTGCCGTCAATCTCTTCCATCTGCTGGCTCGAGAGTCCTGAGTATTTCTCGCGTATCATCTCTGTGTAATGTTCAGTCCTGCCTTTCACCAGATCCGGATAACAAAGATAGAACTCTGCGAACTGGTGTATGATGTTTCCGAAGATCGTCTTCTCTGAATCAGGTATGTGGATCATCCGCCCGTACATATAGGCGCGTGGACATGCGTAGTAGTTGTTGTATGTGGATTTGGAGAACCTCCAGTCCTTTGTCTCTGCCGCATCGAATTTCTCATCGCCTCTTGCGACCGGCTCGTTCTGCTGCGGTGATGTCCATTGCCCTTTGACGATCTTATTCGCCACGTCCTTGAACGCCGACACCGATGACGGTCCATCCCCTTGGACCATTTCGTCCGCTTTTATCTGCTCGAATATCGTACAGGGGGTCGGCTCCTTGCCGTTCCTCATGGAATTCACTGCATACAGCCTTGACTCTCCCTGCTGCAAAAGCACCGAGAATCTGTACATGTTGAGTTGTGCCTCGGCTTCTCTGTCGATGTATTCCTTTCCCATTGAGACATACGACCACTCTGGCCCCAGTCCCAGATATATCACGAATGGTCTGTCCACATACACGGATTTCAGGCAGTCGGCGAGCAGTACGCCTTTCTTTTCGTCGTCGGGTATCTCTTCATTGTGATGCAGATCATCGATGTTGTTCACCGCATAGCTCAGCTCATTCACAAGTTTGGAGGTCACTTTTGTGTCGCCGATCCTCATATCCTCTATGAGCATCTTGATCTGCGGCCTGTGCACAGAATTAACAACTCTGTCGCAGACCTCCTGGAAAGTGTGGTCCCTTATGTTCTTCATCACTTCCACAAGTTCTTTCGTTCCCTTGTCCAGATGATCCTCTATCTTATGGAGAAGATACTCATCTTCCCTCTGGCGGAAATGCCCTTTGTAACCTGAGAGCAATTCCCTTACGTGTCTCACTCTCAGTGTCTCATATGACAGCGAAAGCGATAGGAACTGCAGATAGTCCCTCACCTGGGACAGGTCTTTCACGGACATCGTGTTCTTGAAAGGTATGTTCCTTCGGTACAAAGCTGCCCTTACGGCATCGGCGATCGGGCCGGTCGTATCCAGCACAATGGCGGTGTCATTCGCTTTTTCAGCATCAATCATGCTTACGGTGTTCTCGGCGATCTGCCTGTCATTGCCGACCTCGTAGATGATATCGATCTCGAATCTGCCGTCGGTGAAGATGTCGATCTCGTCATGATCTATTGGAATGAAGTGCTTATCAAGATCGTCAAAGAACTCTATCCCTATCACAGCCACTTTCTTCTCTTTGAAGAACTCTGTGTCCTCCGGTACGTAAAGGTCCATTACTTTTTCCAGGGTCCTGAGCCCCAAGAAAGAGTCATATATCCTTCTGGATGCGTTCGAGTAGAGGTATCTTCTGACATCTTTCTTGTACCTCCTTATCGTCCTTATGTTCTCAAGCTCGCTGTGTATGTGCTTCAGGCCGTAT
>WQTN01000107.1 GCA_009786295.1 Methanomassiliicoccaceae archaeon | reverse complement strand
GCTTCAGGAAACGGAAACATCACGCCTTCTGGAACGATTAGCCTTAGGATGAGAGCGAACTATATCTTCACCATCACACCCAACCCGGGTGCGACGATACTGGACGTGATCGTTGACGGCGTATCTGTAGGAGTAGTGACATCCTATACCTTTAGCGATGTCACTTCCGACCATACGATAAAGGTCATCTTCTCGACTGTGTCGGTATCGAGCTACTACGTAAAGGGAATCGCAAGCGAAGGTGTGAGCATGAGCCCGAGCGGATCATTGTCGGTCTCTGCCGGAGGAAACCAAACAATATCCTGGACGGTCATGTCCGGCTACAGAGTAAGCGAGGTCATAGTTGACGGTGTAAGCCGTCCGGACCTTGTGAATGCTGGAAGCTATACCTTCACGGATGTCAGATCTAATCACTCCATAAGTGTGACAGCTATTGCAGGCGGAGGGACCAGGGCGTTCCTAGAAGTCACGGTTGTCGGAGGAAACGGATATGTCGAGTACAGCATAAACAACGGCAACACATACACAAGATACACTTCACCTGTTGAATTACCGGCTGGAACAGACATCATTCTGCATGGTGTCTGCAGCAGCGGATATGAGATAGACAGATGGCAGGGCACGTTGAACGGAACGGGCAGCATGATCTTCATCGATAACATCACTGGCAATGTGACAGAGACGCTGGTCCTTGAAGGAAAGTCTTCTGGAGGAGGCGGATTTGGCGACGGCATCTTCGGATTGTCGTGGCTCATCATCGCGATCATCGCGATCCTGCTGATCCTCCTATTAGCTGGGCTGCTCCTGATCCTGCTGGCTGGCCATGGTAAAGGAAACGTGGACGTTGTGATATTCAACACATCGGCTGCATCCTTCGGCGGAAAGAACAAGGCACACAAGAACAAGCCCTACAAGTTCTCTATCGAGGGAGCAGCGATCACGGTTTCATACCGCACTGGTGACAACATGGTGTGGAAGGAACCGATCCAGAATGGGGACATGTATGAGATACCAAAGGAGGACGTCACGGACTATCTGACAGTCAAGATGCGTTAATTCCTCTACTGAACATCAAACCAAACCTCTTCCAACAAACTTTTTTCAGACATAAGAGGACCTAAGAGGACATGAGGAGAAACAAATGCGGGGGTCTGCGACCCATGCAAAAGGAGGCAAGAAAATGATAGGAACGAAAAAAAGAAAGACGCTGCATGCGGCGATCATAATGGCAGTAGCCATTGCGGCAGTGGCGGCTTTGGGCTTTGCAGCCATAGGGAGCGACAGCTCCGAGGCTGCGCCCCAGACGGTCACGATGACAATCGATGACGCGAACGGCACTGGCAGCGTGCAGTACATGAATTCTGGCATATGGACAGACTTTGGCGGAAGCAAATCATTTGAGAGCGGCACGATCGTGAAGATCAGAGCTGTATCAACCATTGATGACAAGTTCGTATGGTGGGCAGGCGGCATCGCGGCCATTGGTGAAGAATATGACCTCACTGTGGGAGCAGCTCCTATGAGCATAACCGCAAAGTTTGTCGATGCGGTCTCGACACAGTGGACAGAACTTTTGATATCTACATCCGGCAACGGTACGGGAAAGATACAGTTTGAGATCCCCGGCACAACCTTAATCGATTCATTTGTGGACATTCCCACCGGAGGCGTGGTTTATCCAGTTAATGAAAGCATAAAGCTTAGGCCAAGGGCCATCACCGGCACCTTCATATGGTGGACAGGCGACCTTTCCGGCACACTGAACGTACAGACCTTGCTTATGGATGACAGTAAGTTCGTCGCTGCGGAATTCTACGTCGGGACACTGTATGAAGTGACAGCATATACAACCACTACCAGCACTCCACCAGGAGTATCGAAGATGCAATACTGGCAGAATGATGCATATCAGGATTTCCCTGCCCCAAGTTATGCTATAATGGTCCCGCAGAACACAGTGATTGAGATAAAGCTGGATATTACCACAGGAGAGAGGATAGGGCCATTGGAAAAAAATGGCTCCCCTATTCCTGGTGAATCGCCGGTAACAGTCCAGACAATTACAAGTAACACCGTAATTATAGCTAAAGTGAACACAAACTCATTCAACTATATGCAGGTGCATATTGAGAACCACGGGAGTTGTAGCGGAGAGATCGTGTACAGTGAAGATGGCAGCACATGGTATCCTTGGCTACCAATAAATAATACTTACAACGGTGGGTTCGGAATACCTCTTGATATGACATTATATCTGAAGGTTGCTGGAACTGGAACCGGAACATTTGTTTGGTGGACAGGCACTAAATCTGGAGCTGATACAGAGCTGACAGTATCTCCCGGTAGCAACCAGAACATCACTGCAGTATTTGCTGAGAACACATACAACGTGACTGCAACCATAGAAAAATTCAATGGTAACGGCGACGGTGGCAAAGTGCAGTACAAATATGGCGGCATATGGTCGGACTTCCCGGCCAGCAACATTTTGATGGTACCTTCAGATATAGGCACCATAGAAATGAGGGCTGTGGCATCCACTGTTACAAAAAATGTGTTCCTTTGGTGGGCGGGCGACATCAGCGGACCTATCAACATACAGTCTTTGCTTGTAAATAGTAACAAGAACATCACAGCGGTCTTCAACAGCAACAACCCAGGCGATAACCGCAACGTTGTTGTCAATGTGGTGGGCAGCGGAACTGTTGAAGTGCAGAACACAGGCATATGGGGTGCAGGCAACTGGCAGACTGTTCCAGTTGGGTCTGCGATGGTAATTCCAAACAACCAAAATATGGACTTCAGGGCAACAGCGGATGTCGGGGTCACCGGCAACAAGTTTGTCTGGTGGACAGGCGGCCTGCGCGGAACCGATAACCCAAAAACGCTTCTTGTCGATGGCAACAAGACTGTGACAGCAAACTTCAGCAATAACACGCAGTCTGTGAACTTCACAATCGAAGGAACCGGAAAGATATTCTATCTCTTGGACGGAACGCTCGAAGAGGCCCCTGCTCATCTGGATGTCCCGATGAGTGTGGGCACTCTGCAGCTCCGTGCCGAGCCCGATTTCCCTCCAGCAAGCAATGAGTTCATATGGTGGACAGGGGACGTTACAGGAACTGTTGCGAACGCATCTCTTGGTCTCAGCGGAAGCGCCAAGAACGTGAAAGCATTATTCAGCGGTGATGCGTTCACAGTAACTGCGACAACATCGGTAGGGACGATGCATTACATCCTCGACGGGAAGACATTCGCCTTCCCCGCGGCTGGCTTAAGAGTGCCCAACAACTTTGCCGGAATCCAACTGAGGGTCAATGGCGCAGTTCCAGTTGACTGGGAGCTCGGCGGCGTTTCGCTCATAACAAATGCCAACCCTCTGTCAATCTTAGTCACTGGTAATCAGGCATATGAGGCGACGTACACCCTACCGACATGGAGCATAACCCTTGTCGTCGGAGCAAACGGAGCGGCATCTTCTAATGCGGCCGATCTCTCTGCTGTTGTAGAAGGGTCGAATGTGACATTCACATTCACACCCGACAGCGGATACGGCGTAGTGGATGTCCTGTTGGACGGCGTTTCGAAAAAGAGCATGCTCAGAGGCAACATGTATGTCTTGAATAATGTGATCGCCGCACACACGGTCGAAGTGGTATTCGATGTTGCTGTGGAGGCAGAGTATTACATAAAGGCATCCGCAGACTCCGGGGCAACGATAAACCCCGTGGGAACGGTAACGGTAGGCCCCAATGAGAACAAAACGTTCTACTTCTCAGCCAACCCTGGCAAGGAAATAACGAGGATCGTGATAGATGGCAGCGTCCGCAATGATCTATTGGGAATGAAGAGCTACACTTTCGTACAAGTGATGGCGAATCACACCATAGATGTTCAGACATCGAACAAGGCCATAACGCTGACGGTCGAGATCGTCGGCGGCAAAGGCACTGCGGAATACAGAGTCGCCGGAAGCGGAAACTTTGTAAAATATGCCTCTCAGACCGCGATACCGTTAGGGTCTAACGTTGCGGTCCATCTTGTACCGAGCAGCGGATACGAGTTCAAGCACTGGCTTGATGACGGCGTCGTTGTCGGAACGGAAGATACCTACATGATCACGGGTGCCAGCGATTCGGTGCATCTCGTGGCTGTGTTGGAATCGGCCGACAGCAGCGATATCCCGTGGATGTGGATCGCCATTGTGGTCCTCGCCATAATAGCGGTGGTTGCGCTGGCATACGGCATTATCCGGTATAAGAAGGCATCAAACTATTGACGTCAGGATAAACTTTTTACCAAACTTTTTTTAAATATTTATTTTTTTCAAAAGAATGGATTTCTCCATCCCCATATTTTTCCTTTGATGTCTTTAAAGGATTGTTCTCACGGAGCAGACGTATGCAGGATGCGTCAGCCGTCTGGCCGATATTCTTGAATAAAAAAGTCTGCAGCGCTGCTGCATATTCGCTTATGTTCACATCGAATATGCGCCGATCAAGAACAGCGCAACTCCAGCGGCTGCCGCCAGTATTATCAGATATTTCTCTTTGGCCATTGTGTTTCCTGACCCCTGACTGCATTTTGAATATAGGTAGATTGCGCCGACTCAGTTCTTGAAACTGTGTATCGGGGCCGGTATCCTTCCGCCGCGGTCAATGAAGTCCCTGCATCCATACCTGCTTACCGGCATTATCGGAGAACTGCCCAGAAGGCCGCCGAACTCTGCCCTGTCTCCGGCCTTCTTGCCGCAGACGGGGATTATCCTCACGGCGGTCGTCTTCTGATTGATCATGCCTATCGCCATCTCATCCGCGATTATTCCGGATATCGTCTCGGCGCTTGTATCTCCAGGGATAGGGACCATGTCAAGGCCCACCGAGCATACGCAGGTCATCGCCTCGAGCTTTTCCAGGGTCAGGGCGCCGATCTCCGCGGCATACGCCATGGACCTGTCCTCCGAGACAGGTATGAACGCGCCGCTCAGCCCCCCCACATAGGACGACGCCATCACGCCCCCCTTTTTCACCTGATCGTTGAGTATGGCCAAAGCGGCCGTCGTTCCAGGAGCGCCTACGCATTCCACTCCCATCTCTTGGATGATGTCGGCAATGCTGTCTCCGACCGCGGGAGTAGGAGCGAGAGAAAGGTCCACTATGCCGAACGGCACGTTGAGGCGCCTGGATGCTTCTTTCGCGACCAGCTGCCCGACGCGCGTGACCTTGAACGCGGTCTTCTTTATCGTTTCGCAAAGGACCTCGAAGCTCTCTCCCCTGGCCCTCGATACCGCTTTCTTCACGACGCCCGGCCCGCTCACTCCCACGTTGATGACCGTGTCCGTTTCCGTTATCCCGTGGAACGCTCCCGCCATGAAAGGATTGTCGTCCGACGGGTTGCAGAACACCACAAGCTTTGCGCAGCCGATAGAATCTCTGTCCTTGGTCGCCTCTGCAGTCTCTTTTATCACCGAACCCATCAGTTTGACGGCGTCCATATCTATGCCCGTCTTTGTTGACGCAAGGCTGACGGAGCTGCATACGCGCTCGGTCTCTGACAGAGCGTGCGGTATAGATTCGATAAGCATCTTCTCTGCGGCGGACATGCCTTTCTGGACAAGCGCGGAATATCCTCCTATGAAATTGACCCCTGTGTTCAACGCAGCCTTCTCCAGCGTCTCGGCTATCTTAACGAAATCCCTGCGGTTCTTGCAGGCGGATGCTCCTATGATGGATACCGGCGTGACTGCAACTCTTTTGTTGATGACGGGGATCCCGAAATCCAGGCCTATCTCGTCCCCGACCCTTACAAGGTCCTTCGCCGATGTTGTTATCTTTCTGTATATCCTGTCGCAAAGGGCATCCAGGTCGGAATCGCAGCAGTCAAGCAGGCTTATCCCCATAGTAATGGTCCTGACGTCCAGATTCTCGTCGCGGATCATCGTGCTGGTCTCGAACACTTCATCAAGTTCTACCATGAGAGCGCCTCAGATCCTGTGCATCATGTCGAATATCTCCGCATGCTGCGCCTTGATGACGCAGTTGACGTCCTCTCCGACCTTTTCTAGCCCCTTCACCACGTCGGAGAACTGCATGGTGCATTTTTCCACGTCAACGATCATCATCATGTTGATGTATTCCTGGACGGTGGTCTGTTTTATGTCCAGGATATTGATGTCATTCTCCGCGAAATAGCTGCATACTGCGGCTATGATGCCGGTGTGGTCCTTTCCCACGAGCGTCACTACTACTCTGTTCATTCTCTGACTTCCTTATTTGTTTTTGTAGATGGCATATTCTATCGAGTCTACCAGCGCATAAAGGCTTGCCTCTATGACGTTCTCGGATACCCCGACCGTTGTCCAGCTGTTCTTTCCGTCGGTCGATCTTATGAGGACCCTTACCGACGCTGCCGTGGCGGACTTCCCGTCCAGGACACGGACCTTGTAATCTATCAGTCTTATGCGGTCTGTCACCGGGAACAGTCTGGAAAGCGCCTTCCTTAAAGCGTTGTCCAAGGCATTGACTGGGCCGTCGCCGTTCGCCGCTGTATGCTCATCGTTCCCGTCCGAATCTATGACCTTGACGCTGGCCTCCGAAGTGAGCTTGTCTCCGATGTTATCTATGAACACCCTGAATCCTGTGACCTTGAATGGGCTCTCCAGCTCCCCTTTGAACCTTCTGACGAGAAGCTCGAAGCTTGCATCGGCCCCTTCGAACATATATCCCTGTGCCTCCAGAGCTTTGATCCTGTTGGAGATGGCCAAGCTTTCCTCCGAGCCGATATCTATTCCGAAATCCTTCAGTTTCTCAGATATGCTGGCTCTTCCGGCCATATCTGAGATCAGGATCCGGCGTTTGTTGCCGACCAGCTCCGGTTCTATGTGCTCGTACGTCCTCGGATCCTTTGCTATCGCCGATACGTGTATCCCGCCTTTGTGGGCGAATGCCTTCTCCCCGACATACGGCAGGCTGGGATTGGGAGCCAGATTGGCTGTTTCTGATATGAAAGTGGAAAGGGCCGTGAGCTGCCTGAGGTCCTTTATGTTAAGTTCGTATTCTAATTTGAGCTCAAGATTGGCCATTACCGAGCAGAGGTTCGCGTTGCCGCATCTCTCACCTATCCCGTTTATGGTGCCCTGCACCATCGTGGCGCCTCTGTCAACGGCGGCAAGCGAGTTCGCCACCGCGAGGTCCGCATCGTTATGGCAGTGCACGCCTATCGGGACGCCGAATGTAAGCAGCACATCTTCCACGGCGCAGGCCACATCCTCTGTCATGGCCCCTCCGTTGGTGTCGCAGAGGACAAGCCATTCGGCTCCCCCGTCGACCGCTGCTTTCAGCGTTTTCAGGGCATAGTCCTTGTTGGAAAGATATCCGGCAAAGAAGTGTTCCGCGTCGAACATCACTCTTTTTCCGGAGTCCTTCAGGAATCTGACGCTGTTCCTGATCAGGGCCAGGTTATCCTCGAGCGGTATGCAGAGCGCGTTTGCGACCTGAAAGTCCCAGCTTTTGCCGAATATGCAGCACCATTCCACCGGGCAGGCCGCAAGGCTCTTCAGATTGTTGTCTTCCTCCGGAGCGGTGCCGGGCTTGCATGTGCTTCCGAAAGCGGTGAGCCTGGAATGTTTAAGCTCCAGCTCCTCGGTCATTTTGAAGAACTCGTCCACTTTCGGACTTGATCCCGGCCATCCCCCCTCAACAAAATCGATGCCGAACTCATCCAATTTCTTCAGTACTTCCAGCGCATCCTCGGGAGAGAACGCCACTCCTTCGCTTTGCGCACCGTCCCTGAGCGTTGTGTCGTAGATCATCACGGATTCTGACATTTGCGCTCCTTCCTATCATCCATTATGGAAACAAGGTCGCTGAGTATCGCGGATGCGGTCTCTATCCTGCCGGCGCCTCTGCCGGAGACTGTTATTGGTCCGGCAAGGTCAGTGACCACCTGGGCGGCGTTGAGGGTGCCGGATATGCTCAGGGGATGCCCTCTGGGCACAAGACGCGGAGAGACCTCTAGCTTATCGTGCGATACCTCTCCTATAAGTCTGATCACCATGTTGTTCGAGGCGGCCAGCGAGATCGCCTCGCTTGTTATGGAAGATATTCCGGTGATGTTCACATCCGAGAACGTCACGCTTCTTTTGAAAAGGGAGTTCGCCAGTATCACGACCTTGCATGCACTGTCGTATCCTTCTATATCGTTGGTGGGATCGGCCTCCGCATAGCCCATCTGCTGAGCCTCCTTGAGCGCCTGCTCGAAGGACTGTCCGTTATCCATCTTGCTCAGTATGAAGTTGCAGGTGCCGTTCAGTATACCGCGCACGGAGGAGATTTTCTCTCCGACAAGATTCTCTCTGCACAGGTTTATTATTGGCATCGCACCGCCGACCGAGCCTTCGAACCGGAACTTGCAGCCGTTCTTCTTTGCAAGGGCGACAAGCTCGCAGAACTTAAGTGCCAGCGGCCCTTTGTTGACCGTTATCACATCCTTTCCGGACTCAAGCGCGTACCTTATGTTCTTAAGGCCGGCCCCTCCCGTCTTGATGTCCGTGGGGCTGACCTCCACAAGAAGATCATATTCAACGGATTCCATCACCTTCAGCGGGTCCTGATATCCTTTAGTGCCCACTTTCCCGGTCTTCTTCTTTCTTTCCAGAAGCTCGCCGGGACAAAGCCCGGACGGATCGGCTACGTAAGAGGAGGAATCCATGGCGCACACGATGTTCACATCTTTCCCGTATCTCTCTTTTAAGAAGTCCCTCCTAAGCATCAGCACTTCCGCGAAGCCCTGCCCCACGGTCCCGAACCCGGACATAAGCACCCTCATGTCAGAGCCCCCTGATGTAGACGATGCTGCTTTTTTTGCAGGCATCGGCGAGGAACAGGTCAAACTTTTTCAGATCGTCTTCGCTCATGAGTTCGGCGGAGATCATCGCCGTGCGCGTGGAACTGGCGTTCCTTGAGGAGTAGTTGACGTCCACGGATTCGAAAGACACTCTGCCCGATGCTTCGTCTATAAGCGATTCGACATCTGATGCTTTGAATTTCCCGACCAGCATATATTCCATGGTGTGCGTCTTGTACACAGAACCTATCTTTGCGATCAGGACATCTTTTGATTTCCATATGCCTTTGAGCCTGTCAAGCTCCGATGTGTCCCTGACCTCGAATGTAACGTCAATGCATATCCTCTGGTTCACTATCTGTTCGCGATCGTGTACAACGCCAACGATGTTACCGTTGACCAATGATATAGGTTCCAGGGATTCCACTAATCGTCCCGGGAGGTCCTTTACATAGAGTTGCGCATTAACCATCATTTTAATACCACACTGGGTTTGTGTTTTTACAATTTACATAATTATATCCTACTATTTAATAGAAGTATCACAGC
>WQTN01000106.1 GCA_009786295.1 Methanomassiliicoccaceae archaeon | reverse complement strand
TGACCTTCGGATTTCCCTGGAAGAGGTCTGTTGACCAGAACCCTATGAGTCCGACGCTCCACCAGGCTGAGCCACCTCGGCATAAGTTGGTTTATTTGGGAATGGGTTTTTGTTTAATAAGTTTTGGAGGACCCTGTATCACTGAGGTGATCATTCCTGATCCGAATCGTCTTCCGTTTCCTCAGAGGCCGCTTCTTCAGCTGGCTCCTCTTCGGAGGATGACTCTTCGACGGGTGCTTCCTCAGCCGGTCCCTTTGGCTCTTGGACCTCTGCAGATGCCGACGGCGCGGCCTCTTCGATAATGGATTCAGGTTCCCCGTTTCCGGCTTTCAAGACCTCTGTTTTGCGGATCTCCAGCCTTTTTATGGGTATCACAACGCGGCATGCTTTCACAAGGTCCTTTGCGAGCTCTCCGGAAATGACTGCTTTGACCATGTCCGAAAGGGTCATCTTCTCTGCCATCTGGTTGAGAGTGATCCCGATGATCTCCCTCATTCCCTCTTCCTGCGAAGATTGAATACGCCTCTCTGCGATGGACATTGTCTTTATCCTGAGAACAAAGAAGTCAAAGGTTGTTACATCCACCACATGGTCTGTTTTTGTTTTCTTTCTGCGTGTGAGCCTTCTGACGTAGTCGCTTGTAAGGTCATGCCCGACAAAAGTGGTCTTTGCTTCATGTCCATCGGACCCGGTGATCTTGAATTTTAGCTTTATGTGCATCTTGGAATAATCTCCGGTAAGATCCTGCACTGTGACCTCTGCTGTCCTTCCGATAAGAAGTTCGGGGTCTGCTGCCGGTGTCTCTCCGATCACAATTTCGTTGAACATTTTTGGAGCGTGTACATTGTACCACTCCTTCGCCTTCCACTTGTCCTTGACCTTACGGCCTGCGGTTCCTTTCGCTCTTTTTGCTGCTGCCATCAGAATCCTCCATGATTCGAATGGAACTGGGATTCAGTGGTTGTATTAATAGCTTTGTCAGGTTCGGCCACAAAAACAGAGCATAGCCAGCATATTTTATGATATCACAAAAAGGAAAACTCAGTACAATTTGGTTGTACCGCTTGTATTTATTACATTCGGCATCACGATGTTTGTTGATTTGATAGTATCTCGAGGTTTGCATATAAAGTACGACTGCACTTAAAACCAATAAGTTGCACTTAAATTCACTAAACTCTAATAGCACAGAGACAATGATGATGCAGACTGATAAAATGACACCGAGCAGAGGATTCCATTCTGACAATTTTTGGGTAAATAAACACTACGATGAAAAGATGGAAGCGAGAAGAACGGAAACATCAAAGGCGTCGAAAGATAAGAAACATAAGGGCGCAGAGTTGGAAAGTGGAACGGCGGAGACCACAGAACTGAGTGACAGAATAAAGTTGCTCTATGGAAAGAGCACGAAAGAGGGATATGTAAATTTGCAGGAATTGGAAGTACTTTCTGAAAAAGGCGATACTCTGTATCCTTATTCGGATGATTTTATTGCCATGCTGAATGACGAACATAATGGCATCAGAATAAAAGGATTCAGGTTACTATGCAAACAAGCAAAATGGGATAGTGATAACAAGATCAACGAGGCCATCGATGATATGCTGGCAGCATTGCGTGACGAAAAACCCACCGCAGTAAGACAGGCATTGCAGTATCTGAAGTATGTTGTGCCATACAAAAAAGAATTGAACGAAAGAATCAAAAAAGCCGCACTTTCAATAGATTATTTACAGTTTAAAGATACCATGCGCCCTCTTATTGTAAAAGATGTCCAATGTCTTTTACAACTAATCGAGAAACAATGAATTGTGACTGGGTATATGCTTCTTCGATGCTCATAAGAGAGTAAATAAATGTTATCTTATACGCAATGAGAGTCTATACGCAGTTCGAATAACTGTTTTCAAAAATAACTGCCATATGAAAGGCATCCAATAAATATCAAAAACACATATGCCAACGGCAATATAACTCAGTTTGAGGAGAAACAGGTAGGTATCATGATAAATATTGCAATAATCGGATTTGGCGTCGTCGGTTCTGCCACATACGACGTCACGATCCAGAATGCGGAGCTGATCAAGGAACGTATCGGCGATTCTGTCAAAGTGAAAAAAATTGTGGACGTCCGCGACTTTGACAACCATCCAGCACCTGAACTGCTTACCAAGAACTTTGATGATGTAATGAACGACCCGACCATATCTATCGTTGTCGAGTCGATCGGCGGGCTGCGTCCGTCTTATGAGTTTACCAAAAAGGCGTTGATGGGCGGCAAAAGCGTTGTGACGAGCAACAAAGAGCTTGTGGCAACGCATGGCGTAGAGCTTACGGAGATCGCAAAGCAAAACAAGGTTAGTTACCTTTTCGAAGCCAGTGTCGGCGGCGGCATTCCTATAATCCGCCCCCTTAAACAGTGTTTGGCTGCAAATGAATTCAATGAAATATTCGGGATATTAAATGGAACTACCAATTATATTCTTACACAGATGCGCGAGGAAGGAAGACCTTTCGCCGAGGTCCTTAAAGATGCACAGCAAAAAGGATATGCTGAACTCAACCCCTCCGCCGATATCGATGGCTATGATACTTGCAGGAAAATATGCATCTTATCCTGGGTCGCGTTTGGAAAAGGCGTCGATGCCGAAAAGATCGACAGAAAGGGCATTAGCGAGATCACAGCAAAAGACATAGAGAAAGCAAAGGCCGCTGGCTGCGTGATCAAGTTAATCGGCCGGGCCAAGCTGATTGACGGCGAGGTCTATTGCACCGTTGCGCCCGAGGCCATACCATTGGATGACCCACTGGCGATTGTTGATAATGTGTACAACGCGATCGTCGTTCGCGGCAACTTTGTCAGCGATGTTATGTTTTACGGGCAAGGCGCCGGGGGAAGAGCGACAGCCAGCGCTGTCATGAGCGATGTGATCGAGATCGCCCGAACCATAGTTGCATCGCGCACATGATAATGGATGATAACAACGACGCATGACGATACGATCCTATCATCAACAGACCCCGCAATGATGCGGTGATCCGTGCTCGACAGTATCTTATCTCATTGTTCTTCCAGCCTTCTGCCGGATGCAGGCATATCGTTCTCGTTCAGCTGCGTGTACAATTCAAGCAGCTGTTCCATATCCTCTCTGACCGCTTCCCTGATATTCAGCGTTGTCACCCCGATATGGATGGGTCTCCTCCGTTTTAAATGGAAAGGTGCGGCCGTAAGGCCGCTGTTTTTTCATTCGAGATACACAGTGCCATTCTTCGGATATGTGACCTCGTACTTCAGGACCTTCTTGACAGACCCGCCGGTGGGTATGTCCAAAGACCATGTGAGGATGCCCGTATCCTTATTGAGCTCCGCACCCGACGTCTCGATAGCCTCGACGATCAGGTCGCTGTTCGTGGAGACTGGTATCTGATCTATCAGTTTCATCTTCACGCTCTTGCTCCTTGTGTTCTTCACTGTGATGACCCACTCGCGCAGCACTTTCTTGTTCTTGCCGATCATCCCTTTGCTGGTCAGGTTGTTGCCTTTCTCTCTCGTGACAATGATCGCTCTGTCCCTTCCGAGAGAGATCTCCATACTGTCATCCGCTTTTGCAGGATCAAGGTGGGTCTTTCCGACATACTCATTGCCCTGGAAGATGCTGACCTCCCCCGCGAGAAGGTTGAGCGATCCCCAGCCCTTTATCTCCGCTATAAGGAAAGCATCCGCATCAATCTTGCTTACACAGTAGTAATAGAGATTTGCTTCCAAGACATGTTTCAGTATCTCTACCTTGCTCGGCTTGTTCGACGAGGGGATGTTCAGCGGTGCCGGGAGCGCGAATTCCGTGGCAGCGTATGATTCCGTTGTCTGCGTCATCATCTGCGCCGGCGATGCCGGGCGCATTGTCTTTTTCATGTTACTGTCCTCATCAACAGAGCATGCACAAACCATCTCTTCGCAGTATGCTATATCTTTAGTGCTCCGGTCAATCTGCGGCATTGCCATGTCTATGTACCACGGATATAACGTGGGCTGTTGGTTCCCAAGCATTGGGTTCCCGGTTGAAAGCTTCACATTCACATCCTTCCAGTCCTCGCCGGTGTTCTGGACTATCCTGCCTTTCATGCTCAGGGCCACAGGTGCGCCGACCTCGTTCATCCTTATCTCATGGAACGGCCTCCACCATGCGTTGTTCACATAGTACGACACGGTGATCTCCGCCTTCCCTTTGCTCTCCGAATAGAACTCCACGTTTATCCTGCCCGCATATCTCACGACATTCGTGGGGAATGCTCCTAATTCCTTGACGATCCTCTCTTTCTCTTTTTCAAGATCTTCCAGTTTCTTCTCTGTCTCTATCCAGGATGAACCGATCTCTTCTTTCCTGTTGTTGTAGTACTTCTCGATTTCCTTCAGGTCCTTTATTGCGAATCCCTCTTTTCCGCTGATCTTCCTGTTGCTGTCCAGGAACTTTTCCTCGGACTGGAGAAGGGTGCGTTTGTTCTTTACTGCCCTTATCTCGTCTTTGACCTTTTCGAGCTTCTCTTCAAGTTCCTTGATCTCTTTGCTTATGAACGGTTCTCTGAAACTGTCCGTCTCAAAATCCGCAGATACCAGCGTGCCTCCTTTTTCAACAGATGCGCTCACGCTTTCCTGCCTTATGTCGTGCGGCAGACCGTCAAACACCGCAACGTTCTTTCCCTCTGCTGTATCGAGGACCATCCGGCGTTTTATCTCCGCCCCTTGAAGAAATATCTTCACGTCCTCTACCGCAGAACTCATGCCTTTTATACTCATTTTCAAAGCCTCCTTTATGGAAGGGGTAGCGACATCTTTAAACCTATCCATTGATAGTATGACAATTAACAACGGGTATCTGTTATGGAGTATTGGATAATCTTCGCATTCGCTTCTGCCATATTTGCCGGGCTAACATCTGTGCTGGCGAAGATCGGCCTCAAGGGAGTGGATTCCAATCTGGCCACAGCTTTGAGGACGATAGTGGTCCTCGGATTCGCATGGGTCGTTGTTTTCTTTGTAGGCTCTCAGGATACGATCTCAGACATCAGCGCCCACACTCTGACCTTCCTGATCCTGTCGGGATTGGCGACCGGTGCGTCCTGGCTCTTTTATTTCCGTGCGGTGCAGGTCGGGGAGGTCAGCAAGGTCTCTCCTATCGATAAAAGCAGCGCCGTCCTCGCCATGGTGCTTGCATTCATCTTCTTGGGAGAAAGCATCTCCGTATGGACGCTGGCGGGGATGGCCCTGATGATCCTCGGAACATTCTTTATGATACAAAGGACAGCGGCAGATGCCGAGCCTGCGGGAAACCGGAGGTCCTGGGTCATCTATGCATGCTTGGCGGCGTTGTTCGCCGCTCTGACCTCGATACTCGGAAAGATAGGGATAGAAGAAGTTGAATCGAACCTCGGGACCGCGATAAGGACCATCGTGGTCCTTCTGATGGCCTGGATCATCGTCTTTGCCCAGAAAAAGCATACGGATGTCAGGAGGATAGGAAGAAGGAATTGGGATTTCATTGTCCTCTCCGGCATTGCGACAGGGCTTTCGTGGCTGTGTTTCTACAATGCGCTGCAGAACGGCCCCGCAAGCATCGTTGTTCCGATTGATAAACTGAGCATCGTCGCTACGATTGTCTTTGCATTCCTGATACTCGGAGAAAGAATATCAAAACGCGCTTTGTTCGGTCTGATAATACTCACGATAGGTACGCTGGTGCTTCTTATCAGTTGAAAAATTATAAGGAGGGGCTTGCGGCCCCTTTTCTTGTTTAGAGTTTTACCGGCACAAGGTGCGCCGAGAGCCCGAGTTCTTTCTCGCTCATGCCCATCGCGATGCCGAACAGCTGCGAAAGGTGTATGACCGGGATGTTGAAACCAAGCTCTTTCTCGCTCGAGTCGAACTGAAGGTGGCAGAACGGGCACACGTCGACGATGAACTGCGCGCCTGATGCTTTCATGTTCTCAAGGTTCGTCTTGGTGAACTCTTTCGCGACATCTCCGAACGCAGCCCTGACTCCTCCCCCTGCGCCGCAGCAGAGCGTCTTCTGGTTCCTTGGGACGCTTACCGCGCCGGTGGCCTCCACCAGGTCATCCAGGATGTGCGGGTTCTCCGAGCAGTCGATCTTCTTTATGTCGCTCGGTTTCAGGAAGTGGCATCCGTAGAACGTCGCCACCTTGTAGTCGAGAGGTTTCGTGATCTTAGCTTTTATTCCCTCGACCCCTACTTCTCTGTACATTACCTCGGCAACGTGGAAGACCTTCGTCGTCCCCTTGTACTCCATTCCGATCTCTTTGAGGAATTTGTTGGCTTTTGCAAGCACTTCGGGATGGTTGTTGAGCTCATGGGCCGCCTCAAAGAGCGATCCGTAGCATCCGTTGCAGATCGTGATTATCGGCAGTCCCTGCTTCTCTGCTAGCGCAAGGTTCCTTGCCGCGGCTGCAAGCCAGGTGTCTTTGCTGAATGATTTTATAACGCCGGGTGCGGGACAGCAGCTGGCATCCTCTAGATCAACGAGGTCGATGCCCAGTTTCTTGCATACCACTCTCGTGGATTTCTCCAGCCCAGGGTATCTGAGGGGTGCTATGCAGCCCAGGAAAAATGCATATTTTGCCATTGTGATCACTCCATGATCTTGTTGAACCCTGTTGCGTTCATGAGTTTTACAAGGTCTTCCATCGCTTTCTTGTTGGCGAGCACGGTCGGCGGGGTCTTAGCGAGGCCAAGCTCTTCCCTCAGTTTTGTTATTTCGGCGTTGACCGAGACAGTGTGGCCGAGTTTGTAGAGGTTCGAAGCTGTTTTCTTGTGGTTGTCATATATATGGCCTTCTTTGACCGCCATGTTCCTGAGTGCGACGACCACGTCCACTATCGGAACTGCGCGGGGGCACCTCTCAACGCACGTGTAGCATGTTGTGCAGTCCCAAAGCTCCTCTCCGCCGAGGATCACTTCCTTAAGGCCGAGCTGCGTCTGCCTCATCAGCTTCCTCACTCTGTAGGAGGTGCGCCTTCCCGAGGGGCAGCTTGCTGTACAGGTTCCGCACTGGAAGCACATCTTGACTTCTGCGCCTCCGAGATCGGCAACCTGCTTCTCAAATTCTGGGTTTGGTTTTATTTCTATGTTAACCACCTTGGGCGAAAACGTTGCTAGTAATATTTAAAACAAGGATACTTACTGTAAGTGTATTACCTCAAAAGGTAACATCTTTTATCTGATGTTCCTGGCCTGCAATGCCCTGATGAGTTTGCCTATCGTCTTGTCCTCTTTGCGGTAGATCGCAGTGATCGCATGCTTGAGGACCTTTGGATCCACCGCGCTCTTCATCTTTATTCCCTTTCTGAGCAGAAGGAACTCATCGACGAAATAGCTCTTCTTGGACCCGAGAAGCTCCGGCAGAGAGAATGTCTCCGCTTCGATCGCGTATTTCCTGTCCATCGTATCTAGGAACATGAAAGCCACTCTCTGGGCGCCGTATCTGTATCTTATGAACGAAGCCCCGTTGTCAACGAACACCATCCCCATGTAGCCTATCTCAACGCCTTCGAACTCTTCCGCATCGAAAAGATAGAGCGGATCGTCTATAACCGCAAAGTCAGCCAGATTCTCCCGCATCATCCTGATATTGTGTTCATCATCGGATATTACGAGCTCGACGTCGACCATCTTCAGGGCAGAAAGGACGGACATCATCAGATCCTCCGTGACAGGGCTGCAGCAGACCGTGAAATTATGGTCATCCAAACATCGGAGCTCCGTGGTCTCGAACGTCTCCAGTATCTGCCTGCCCTCTTCATTCAGTTTCGTTCCGGCTGGGGTTGATACCGTGATCGGCGAGCCTGCTGCCTCTTCTATCGCCGCAATGTACCTGTGGACCACCGGGACGGATATCCCTAGTTTTTTTGCTGCGGCCGTCTTACTGCCTGTTTCTGCGACTGCGGCAAGGGTCTCCAACTGACGGTTTGTCACCAAACTGCCGTTGATAATCTGCTCGGTCCTTACAGTAATGTCCACGCAACGTTATCTCAGAACATGCGGATAAACTTTTTTTCCGTGCGAGGGCGACCGTGGCAAAATGGGATCGGTCAGAACGAACTGCAAAAATTATGATCTTCACGGCAACCAATTATAGAAAGGATGCATTAGAGGCGAACATGGGGAAGCTTGCGGACAGAGCAGTGGTGATAGGCCTCGGAAGCCCGATAATGTGTGACGACGCCGTCGGGCTTGAGGTGTCCAAGGCCGTCGAGGCTCTCGGGCTGCCAGACGTGGACACTCTCCAGGAGGCTATCGGCGGGCTTGAGATAATCCCGATGATCTCGGGATACAGATTCGCGATCATCGTAGATGCCATACTTACCGGAGACCATGTGCCCGGAACAGTGCTTATCTTCGAACCTGAAAGTTTCGACTGCACGATAGCGGACGTCCCTGCGCACGATATGAACCTGGCCACCGCGATAAGGATAGGAAGGCAGATGGACAACAGCGTCATGCCGGAGATCATAAGGTTCGTCGCGATAGAGGTTGAGGACCTGCAGACAATGAGCGAGGTTATGACGCCCAAGGTCGCTGCCGCTGTGGGACCTGCGAAGAACGCCGTCCTTCACCTTTTGTCCGAATTCAGAGGTCCAGCTGGGAACTGTTGAATTTTTCGATTTCCTTGTTCTTCCTTCCGAGCACTGATGCATTCAGTGAGGAAGCTTTGATGATATCGGATGCAACCCTCATCAGGTCCTCTTCTGTAACATTTGATATCTCTCTCAGACGGTCGCCGAGCGACTGATACTTCCCGCTGAGAAGGAACTCCCTCCCCAGCCTGTACATCCGGCGCTCCGTGGATTCCATGGACCTTACCAGCACGCCTTTGATCAGGTTCTTTGTCCTTTCAAGCTCTCCCTTCTCCAACCCGCTGTCCCTTATGTTCCTATAGACCTTTGCGACGGTCTCCACCGCTTCGATCATGTTCTCGTCGGTGGATGACAGATAGGTGCACATCGCCGCGGCATCGGAGTGCTGTTCAACAACATTATGCACAGAATATACAAGCGCTTTCTTCTCTCTGACCTCTTGGAACAATCTTGAGCTTGTCCCAGATCCTATTACTGCGCTCAGAAGCATGAGCGGCACTCTGTCCGGATGGCCCGGATCGTATGCGGGGAATCCCATCGCGACGTGATAATGCTCGGAATTGTTCCT
>WQTN01000105.1 GCA_009786295.1 Methanomassiliicoccaceae archaeon | reverse complement strand
ACGCAGGCGTACGCGGACAAGATCGGAGCGGACATCTACGGAGAGAGCGCCAGCGAGACGACCGGCAAGGCCAAGGCAATAACGAAGTGAAGGTGATGCGATTGACAGAATACATGATAAACATGGGTGATGGAAGCAGGACTTTCATGACCAAGGAGCAGATCCTTAACGATATACAGGCAGGTATCGCCGATGCGGTGGACTGTACGGGCGTTTCAGAACTCAATGCAAATGAGATAGAGTTCATTTGTGAGATAATGTGCGACAAGAACCGCGTCGTAGGCGTAGAACCTGGGAATGAAGTCGTTATGACAGAGGATTTTGGAGGTAACAGGTTCGGTATTGACAGCGGAACATGCGGTAATGGGATAGAGCTGGGAAGAAGAGAAAGTTCGCTCTTGTTCGAAAAAGCATGGTCAATGGACACCTTTGAGCTCGGGCACACTGATTACAGCATCAAAGCGGTCAAACCCATCATTGCGCACGAGATGCAGACAATGGAGCAGATGCAAATGCTGATGACAGTACCGCTTCTTTACGGAACGATGCCCAACATGGGTCTGTATTACATACCGGACGGTCCGTACGGAAACCCGGCCGACCTGATGAGGGAATTCAAGATAGAAGAAGCAATGGCTGCCGCAGAGGCTGCCGCTGATCACCTCGCGAGAGATATAAAGTTTGTTTCTGTAAAGCTTCAGGAAGCAGGATCCGACGGTTTCGATTTTGACACCACCGCATCAGCGGGAGACGCCGACTTCGTCGGTACGCTGAAAGGTGTCGCGGAACTAAGAAAGGAACGCCCGGAAGCGAACATCATGATGGGCATGGCAGGAGAGAACGTCCTCGGCATACACGGGATGATCGAATATGACGGAAAGGTCGTCGCCGGGATGTACCCCCATGAGCAAGTGGCCCTTGCCGAAAAGGTAGGGGTGAATGTATTCGGACCTGTTGTTAACACCAACACTGGCAGGAGTACAGCCTGGAATGTCTCGCGTGCTGTAGCAATAACCAAAGAATGTGTCAGGAAATCAAACATCCCGATACATCCGAACATGGGAATGGGTGTTGGCGGAATACCGATGAGCGAGACCCCGCCAATAGAGGCAGCGACAAGGGCCAGCAAGGCTATGATTGAGATCGCTAAGGCAGATGGCATATAGATCGGTGCGGGAGATCCCGCAGGAATATATCTTTCCCACATAGCAGCCTCCGGAATGGGAGGTATGAGGACTGCCGGCGACCTAGTTGCAAGAATGCAATTCTCTAGGAACATGAGACTCGACAGAGCAAAGGAATACGTTGCGAAGAAGCTCAATGTAACGCCATATGACCTATCGGATGTGTATCTAATGAGGGAACTCAGAGAGCAGCTTGATATCGGAGTGGTAACAGCACTTCCTACGGCATCCCGGGGCATCCAGTCCAAGTTCAAGATAGAAGACCTTCTTGGCATCAAGATCAACTGCTGCGAGAACTATCGCGCAAGGATGAAGAGATAAAAACGAGGGGCGAATGCCCCTTTCTTTTCTTATTGAGGTTGAATAATGTCAGAAGACATAAGCATAAATGGAAACAACGGAGGGGGGTTGATACGTTCGATAACATGGAAACAAGGTACGCTGATCGTACTTGGCATCCCTGTTTTGATATTGCCGTCCCTCTTTGATGTTTCCGGTATACTGTGGGCGTTCAGCATCGTTGCATGGACAGTGTCAGTGATACAGGGGTTCGTTCAAAATATTGCATTCGGAGAGCTGATAACGACTTTTCCAGATGCAGAAGGCATTCCAAGCGCCACAAAAAGAGTATTGACAGACTCTAATATGTCCAGATACCACTACAGAAAATTCATCGCCGCATTTGGGGCATGGGGCTACTGGTTCGCATGGACACCGGCACCGGCGATATTTTCCATCCTGATGGCCGACTATCTGTCGACCTATTTTAGCTTCTTCGGAGGAATGAACTTCACTTTATTGTCGGTAACCATAGGCATAACGGTGATAGGAGGTTTCATGCTGCTGAACATGCGCGGACTTTCCGGAGGTGCAAAAGCAGGGTTGATTCTTGCAATTCTGTCAATAGTGCCAATGTCGGTTATACTCGCCGCCACTTTCTTTATGGGGGATTTCCATCTTTCCAATATATCTGGAGGGTGGTTGCCTGCAGGATGGACCTGGGGCCCGATGGACATAGTAATGCTGTTTGGTTGTTTGGGTCTGATGCAATGGAGTGCTTGCGCATGGGAGGGAGTGGTCATCTATGGTCCAGAATACAAGAATCCGGGCAGCGATGTTCCTAAATCGCTGTTGGCGTGCGGCTTCATCTGCCTGATCCTGTATTTCTTCATGTCGACCGCTGTGTTCGGTGCATTGGGAGTGAATGGAGTGGAGGAAGCCGGCACCGCAACCCTTGTTCCGATAGCAGTCATGGTGTTTGGGGAGATGGGGGCCTCTGTAGCTGTCCTGCTGCTTGTGACGGGGATGCTGCTTATCATTCAAACTGGGTTCCTGGGAGGTTCAAGAAGCTTGTATTCTCTTGCAAAATCCGGTAACATGCCCAGTTTTTTCACAAAAACTACCAAGAACGGGGCACCAATTTGGTGTCTGTTGTTTGCGTTCATTGTGAATCTTGCTTTGATATTCGTAGGCACCCCTGTGGCAATAATAGCAGGGTCCGGAATGGGTTATTGTCTGGGCATATCTACCGCGCTCGCTGCATATTACATAACAAAAACAAATCCGAAGTTCAAGGACCTTCCGAGAGGATGGTGTGCGCCGAGGGGTTGGAAGTACATCGCTCTGGTGATGATAATGATCCAGCTATTCATTCTGCTTCCTTGTTTGGGCTATTGGAACTATACTATGTACGGGCTATTTCCAATGACGATTGGTATGTTCGTCCTTATGATATATGTCCCTATATGGTTCATCGTGCAACATCATGAAGGAAAAAACAGTTCAGATAAGAGTGTCGACGATATTCCTATATGATCTTAAAAAACCATTAACGGACATCAACTCAGAAGACGTCCCTCCTTATTTTTTATTTATTTTGATTATTCATAAACGAGTTTTGAAAACCCCCCTTAAACCTTGATCGTGCGATCAATTCATATAGTTTGATAAAATATTCAGTGCCACGGATATCATGAGATGATAAACATCGTTTCATGCCGTGGCGGGAATTACTCCCGCAGGCCGCACGGGGGCCTGGCCGAACGTGCGGAATTGGTTTTGTTATTGCATTCTATCAGCTATGCTTTTATATGACATCCTTTATACCAAAATCCGTAATTGTCAGAAATTCATATGATGACAAAAAACGAGAGGAATGAATATGGTAACAGTCTATGATGTTCCTGCCGAAGAACTCATACTCAAGACCGCAGAGAAACTGAGAGGGAATGAGAAGATCACCCCTCCCGACTGGGCTGAGTTCGCAAAAACCGGCAGGCACACGGAGAGAGCGCCTATACAGGAGGACTGGTGGTACACAAGGGCCGCGTCCATCCTCAGGAAGCTTTACGTGAAAGGACCGATGGGATCCTCCAAACTCGCCGCAGAGTATGGTGGATTCGCGGACAAAGGTTCAATGCCGAACAGAGCGGTAAAAGGAAGCCGCAGCATTGCGAGAAAATGTATGATGCAGCTTGAGGCAGCGGGATATCTTCTGCCGACCAGCAAACAGGGCCGCATGATCAGCCCTGCTGGTCAGTCATTGCTTGACAACACTGCGAAAGAGGTTTTTGACGGAAAGAAGAACTGAAGGTGTTTATGCATGGAAGACCCTGAATTGGAAGCACTCAGAAGGAAAAGAATGGAAGAGGTCGCAGCCCAGCAATCGAGCCAGGCCGCAAAAGAAGAAAAAGCCCAACAATTCGAGATGCAGAAACAGTCCATACTCAGGCAGATACTCACACCGGAAGCTAGAGACAGGCTTGCGAACATCAAACTTGCAAACCCCGAACAAGCCAACATGGTTGAGATGCAGCTTATTCAGATCGCACAGAGCGGAAGGCTGCAGAGCGTCATTACAGATGCCATGCTAAGAGACATTTTACAGAAGATCATACCTCAGCAGAGGGAAATAAAAATAGAGAGGAGATGACGATGTCCAGTACAAAACCGCCCGCAATGAAAGGCAGGCTGAACAAGAAAATCAAACAGAACCGTCGTGTGCCCGCATGGGTCATGATGAGAACGAACAGACAATTCGTGCGCCACCCCAAGAGAAGGTCATGGCGCATGACAAGACTGAAGGAGTGAGCAACATGGCAGACGAATTGGAAAGGATAATAACCATACCGCTCAGAAAAACGAAACAGGCCCCCCGCACAAAGAGGGCTGCCCGCGCGATAAAAGAGATCAGGTCCCATATCATGAGACACATGAAGGTCGATGAGGAGAATGTCTGGATAGATGCCTCCCTCAACGAGAAGGTCTGGCAGAATGGGATAAGGAATCCTCCGTCCAAGGTGACCGTCAAGGCCGTCAAGTTCGATGACGGGCTTGTAGAGGTCTCGCTCGTAGAGTGAAAAGGATGATCAGGCTCTCACGCTGCAGCGGCAGTCCGAACATCGGAGTCTATGCATCGGTCAATGAGAGTCTCTCTGTCGTAGCAGCAAACTCCGCACCCAGTTTCGTCGAAGATATCGAGACGATACTGGGTGTGGATACTATTTTAATGACTGTATCCGGTTCTTTTGTCCTCGGCTCGCTTGTCAGGATGAATTCTAACGGTGCCGTGGTTACCGGTATGATAGAAGCAACAGAACTGGAAAAGCTCAAACAAAAGATCAATGTAACTGTGCTTCCAGACAAGATCAATGCCGCCGGCAACAATGTTTTGGTAAACGATAACGGCGCCATTATCAATCCCAAACTAAGCGCGGGCGCGGGAAGAAGGATCGCGGACGCGTTGGGGGTCGAGGTCGTGAGGTCATCGATCGCAGGGTACGATACTGTGGGGTCGGCGTGTGCCGCAACGAACAAAGGCTGTCTTTGCAACGTTAACGCCACCGAGGAAGACATGAATCTCATACGGGATGTCCTCGGAGTGGAACCGAGAAAGGGTTCTGTGAACCACGGTTCCAAACACATCGGGGCAGGCATCCTATGCAATTCGAAAGGAGCGCTTGTCGGCGATGAGACGACCCCGATCGAAATGGGCAAAATAGAGGACGGTCTGGTCCTCTACTGATCACCTGTCAAAGACCCAGATACCGCTGAACTCGCATATGTCCTCAGCCGTGAGTTCTACTTCGTTGCCTACATATAAAATATTCTCAGAGGGGATGCCGTTCAAAAATTCATCAAGTGTTTTCAGAGGGACCGTGAGTCCGCCCACTCTGTAATGCATTGGAACTATTATTTTGGGATTAATGATGTCGAGGAACTCTTTCGCTACCTGGATAGGGAATGTGTAGACCTCTCCGACTGGTACGAATAATATATCCACATTCTTCAAAGCCTTGATGGTATCTTCCGACGGGATATCGCCGAGATCGCCGCAGTGGCATATCGAAATGCCGTCCATGGTGAATTTATAGATCGTGTTCATCCCTCTGATCGAGCCGCCCTTGTCGTCATGGAAGGAAGGGAACCCTTCGAATTCGATCCCTTTGATATTATGTACTCCTCTCGAGACGAAAAGTACTGTGTGCTCGTTCTTGATTATCCTCAATGCGTTATGGTCAAAATGGTCATGGGACACAAGGACGATTCCCGCATTGGATATAGGCGGTTTTATCCCTATTGATTTTCCGTCGTGCGGATCCACAAGTACGGAATTCTCAAAACCGAAGAACTCAAAACACGAATGACCGTGCCATCTTATACGCATGGCTTCATCATACGGGTGCAGGTAGAAAACATTTATCCCCGCCCCTCTGGTTTTGTTCTGGGCATCTCCATCATCACACTATGCTCTTATATTAATGAAACAATCCAGTAGCGATGAAGAAAACACTGGTCCTCGTTGTGGACAGGGATGATGACTTCGGTGTGAAGGGAAGAGTGAACACGCCGGTCATAGGCGTGGAAGAATGCTGTGTCGCGGCCGCAGCGTTGGGTATAGCCGACCCCGAAGATTCAGACATAAATGCCCTATACGCGGCTGTCAACATCTACAAGGAGATAAAAGCCGAAGGAAAAACCGATGTCGAGGTAGCGCTGATCGGAGGAAATGAGAAAGTAGGCCACAGGTCGGACGCGGCTGTTGTGGACGAGCTTGAGAAAGTGCTCAGTATGGTCGCTCCGGACAGGATCATACTTGTAGGGGACGGCGCCGAGGACGAGTACGTTTACCCAATAATATCTTCAAGGATCCCTATCGACTCTGTCAAAAAAGTGTATGTGAAACAGGCTCCCGGACTGGAAGGAACGGTATACATCTTGTCCAGGATCCTTGAGGATCCGGCCAAGAGGAAGAGGTTCCTTGTCCCTCTGGGGCTCATAATCGTTCTCATCTCGATGGTCTACATGATACCATCGCTCATGTCGTATATGAACGGCAATTCTTCCTTCTCTAACGTCACTACGCCTCTCGTTGTCTTCCTGATAGGTCTCTTTTTACTGGTCTATGGATACAACACTCCGGAGCTGTTTTCTGTCTGGAGTAAAAACTGGATATCTGGAATAAAAAACGGCAGCGTCACCATCACATTCTTTTTGGTGTCGTTGCTTTTCTTAGTGGTGGGCTGTATTGTCGGTTACCTTTCCCTTGAAGAATTGTACATTCCCACTTTCATGCACGGCGTTCTGTGGTTCGCTTCCAACGCAATGTGGCTGATGATATTTGCGGTCCTGATCTATCAGATCGGCGACCTTGTGGATATGTACATCTCAACGAAGAGGATCAAGCTCAGTTTCATCATAGGAAGCATCAACCTGGTCGCGATCGGGCTGATAGCGACCGGTGCGTTGGATATACTTTTGGCATACTTCGATATGGGATTGAAGAACAATGCCCTTTTTGCTTTGGAACTTGTGGCTGGCATTGTTCTGGCCCTTTTGTCCGCAGTACTGCAGCGCCGTATGAAGGATGCCATCGAAGCCGCTGAGAGCACAAAGGATGCGGATGAGGATGTTGCCTGAAGACTGGGAACCCCTTTATGAGGAGATACTGGAAGACTTTGGATACGACAGGGCATCTGATGAGAGCTCGGCGCGTTTGCTTAAAGCGGTCATGATCAACTCCGACCTGATATCGGACGAGGATATCGTTGTGCAGAAAAAGGCCACGGTGTTCGGATGCAGCGACGATCTGGAAAAAGACATAAAGGCCGTTCTGCCGCAAGGTACCCTCATCGCTTCCGGTTCATCGGTCGGGAGATTGAAAGTGGCAGGCATAGTTCCGGAAATGGTGGTGACGGACCTTGACGGGGATATAGGGCCTCAGATCGAGGCCAGCAAAATGGGTGCGGTGACATTCATACACGCTCACGGCGATAATTCGGAACTGATTCAAAAGTATGCACAGGACTTCCTCGGGCCTATCGTCCTTACAACACAATCGCGGCCGGACAACATCGTTTCAAATTACGGCGGGTTCACCGACGGCGACCGGGCCGTATGCATTGCGAGGCATTTCGGAGCAAAAGACATCCTTCTTTTGGGATTCGACTTCAATAAACCGTCGGAAAAAGGCGGCTCTGAACCAAAAGTGAAGGCCGCAAAGCTGTGGTGGGCGAAGAAGATAATATACGGCCACAACGGAAAGGGAATATCGATTAAAACCCCAGTTGACCTTATTTATAAGAATAAGTGATACGGAATAACCGGAAGTAGTTTACTTGGAACTCACCTATATCATCCTGCTGATCTTGGCCATCTTTTACGTCCCATTCTACATATGGGTCTGGAGGTCCCCCAAAGCAGCAGAATACGGCCTTGTAAAATACGGCCCCTGCGTGATGATCAAGACGAAATACGGGATGAGGCTCATGGAGAGGCTGTCCCGTTACAGGAGGTTTTGGAGGTTCTTCGGGACCCTATCCATAATCATCTCGATCTTCCTTATGGGATTCATCATCCTGGTCATCGTCGTTGGAGTGATGAATCTAGCAAACAGCATGATGTCTCCGGGGATAGGCATCGAATATGCATTGGCCATACCGGGAATCAACCCTTTGCTTCCGTTCTGGTACGGGGTATTGGGGCTGATCGTTGCGATGGTCGTACATGAGCTTGCGCATGGTATGCAGACAAGGGCCAACGATATGCGCGTGGATTCCACAGGAGTGCTGTACGGTGTTGTTCCCCTAGGCGCTTTCGTGGAACCGAACGAGGAAGACATCCAAAAGAGTTCCAGAAGAGCAAAGCTCGATCTGTATACAGCCGGAATTTCAACCAACTTCATTGTTGCGGTCGTAACATTCTCCATATTCGCGGTCCTGATGCTCGGAAACATATCCTCCGATTATGGCGACAATGCCGCTGTCTATAAAGTAACATCAGGCTCACCTGCTTTTGATGCTGGCATCCCCGACGGAGCGATAATAGAGTCAGTGAACGGTGAAGAATACTTTTATTCGGACGATTATACCATCACATATGCCCGCTGGGAACCGGGAGACATCGTCACCGTCTCGTATCTGACCGAGGATGGACCGCATACGGCACAGGTGCGATGGGGATTATTAATAGAAGCTATATCTCTCGGCAGTCCAGCTGATAAAAGCGGTCTGAGCGGCAAATATCTCCTTACCTACGATCTCAACGGTGGCAAGGCAGGAACAGGCCCGGCAACGAAGACCATTGGCCTACAGAAGGATTACATCCTCAGCACGACAAAGCCG
>WQTN01000104.1 GCA_009786295.1 Methanomassiliicoccaceae archaeon | reverse complement strand
TCCTTTTCGCCAGAGGCGACATAAAGGACCGCGCGGATTTCCAGATGGAGATCGAAGACTTCGAAGCCAAGCTCTGATGCAGTTCGGATAAACTCTTTCTGATAACTTTTCATGCGCCTCACGGCGCAGATTTTTCTCTCACCATATTGTGCGTTTTGTTTCATTCGCAATACGTTATCTGCAAACTCCTTGTCAAAAACACTGCAAACTCTTTTTTTGAAACCACAATCTATCAGATCCAGATGTGGGATTGAACAGTGAGATGGCTATGGTACATTTTCGTTTCAAAAAATGAGAAGTCCCCAACTCGGTTTAGAAACTCATATACTCTTTCAAATGCATTTTCTTTTATGAGATACCCTGCGGTGGCAGGCAGGTTCTATCCTGCGGACAAAGATGAATTGCTGGCAGACATAAGGAGATGCTTCCTTCACGATATCGGTCCCGGGCTTCCGGAACGCATAGGCAATGAAAGGACGATCTCCGCTGCCATCGCACCTCATGCTGGATACATGGCATCTGGGATGAACGCCGCCCACACATATCGAAAGATAGCGGAGGACGGACTTCCGGAAGCATATGTCTTGATAGGGCCGGACCATCATGGCGTTCCGTATAGAGCGGTGATGTGCGACGAAGAGTATCTAACTCCGCTGGGGCCCTGCAAGATACATGAAGGCATAGCCGCCGATCTCAAAGAGATGATACCCAGCGACTGTGGTGCCCACAAATATGAGCATTCAATAGAGGTACAGGTCCCCTTCATACAGTTCATTGATAAAGACCCGAAGATAGTGCCGATCATAATGAGGGACCAAAGCAAAGAGTCGGCGGAAAGGCTCGCTGCCGCGATAAGGTCCGCATGTAAAGGCAGGGATGTGATCATCATTGCATCCAGCGATATGGCCCATTATATCCCGAAAAAAGATGCCGAGAGGCTGAACTCCATGGTCTTGGAAAAGATCAGAGCAAAAGATGTGGACGGCATGTATTCGGCGGTGGAGAAGAACAGGATATCGGTATGCGGATACGGACCTATGGCTGCGGCGATATTGGGCTCGGAACCGTCAAGGATAGAGGTACTGAAATATTCCGATTCATGGGATTCGCTGGGGTATGATATCAAAGCGGTCGTTGGCTACGGCTCGGCTGTGATGTATAAGTAAAAAAGAACGGGGCCGTTGCCCCGTAAGATATTTCAGATGCGTTTAAGGTATCTCAGGTTCGGCTCGTATACCAATCCTTTGTCCATAAGGACATTGGAGATCTCCTCGAGTTCCATGCTGGATATCCCTTCGGATTCCGCCCTTCTCTCAAGCTCATCCCTCGGAGCGCCTTTGCCGTCTGTGTCAAGCTCTTCCAGGAGCGAGAGTATGATGTCCTCTATGTCAGCGTTGCTGTGGCTGGTCGCCCCCGGCTCGATATCTATCTCGTCCGGCACGTCGGACATGTCCTCCGGAAGGCCGAGATCGATGTTCTTCTCCGGCAGTATCGTCCGAAGCGCGGTCTGTATGGATTTGAGATACGTTGTCGAGTTGGGGATATCGTACTGGTCCAAAGCGGTCATGATGCCCTTCGCATCTTTTTCAGTGAACCCTCTGGCCAAAAGCGCCTTCTCGGAAAGGTCTTCGAGAGAGGTCGCTTTCTTCATCCTGTTCAGCCTGTCCCAGGTGGACCTTGCGGCCTCAAGTATCCATTGCGCCCTTATCTCCTCGGTTATCTTCACTATGGATTCAGGCCTTATGGAAACGAACACCCTGTCCTCATCTGTCGTGTAAGTGCGTACCTTCCCCACGACGGCGATGAACGTCGGCGTGTCCAGATCGGCCATCGTTGCCGCGGCCTCCGGCTGGTATCTTCCTACATTGATGAAGAAATTCCCTGATGCAAGATCCTGTATCCGGCCGCGCCACATGGGTTCGTCCTCGGTCCCGACGTTCTCTTTCTCGGTCAGAACCCCTGCGATGAGCACCCTGTTGACCATCGCGCCGAGCTTTGTTACCACATAGGACGGAGATTTCTCATCGTCTCCTTTGATCTCATAGGTCGCAGAGTTCAGCTCCGATGAGAAGACCCTCCACGCTGTCTCTCTGGCATTCATAGGGCCGCCTCCACTTCGTTATAGAGCGCCTCGGCCTCGGCGGCGGTGTTCACAGGTTCTATCTTTGCGGTGTCGACTATCATCATTGGCCCGTAATCATCATTCAGGACGTTTCCTGTTATGGTCATCTTTCTCATGATTATCAGTCCGGCCACCTCTCTTGACACCACTTCCGAATTCCCTCTGGCTTTTGCCAGCCCTTCTGCGGCCGCAAGGGTTATTCCGGTAAGCCTTTCTGTATCCTGACGGTTCACTATGGCGCTCATCGCCCCCGTGCCGTCGTCAAGTATCAGCTTCATTCTGAGATCGGTGACCGGCTCCACTTTCCCGTGGGTAGTGCATTCTCCGTTGAGCACAGATCTGTTGCATTCCGGACACCTCCAAATGAGGCCGCTTCCTGCTCTGAGGTCGACGACGGTCCCTGTCACAGACAGGTCGAGGCCACCTCCCACTGCTATTATATCGGCAATGGTCTTCTTTGAGACGGACACGTCTATTTCTCCGAATGAGTCATCGACCCTGCTGACCTCGCATTTGTCTCCAAGGTTCAGTTGCGGTATCCCTCTCCAAGCGCGTATATAAGCGGACTTGACGCATATGGTCTCCCCTGCCTTGAGGCTGTGGTCGTTCCAGGCGGAGAACTGTATCTTGCCTGTGTCGTCGGCTATTATTCCCGAATATACGACCTTCGGTTCTCCTTTCACAGTAATGTTCCTCTGCTCGACCGACATTATGCGGCCAGTGACGGTCACGTCCCCGATCCCGTCCTTGATGTTCCCGATCTTTATTTCAGTCGATTCAGCGGTTATGACGCGTTCGGGAACGTCGACACGGACCCCCTCGGTCTTTTCCACTTTGCCGCGCGAGCCGAGATTGATCTGCACGCGCTCATTCCAAAGCTTTGTATATGCGTTCTTGAAAACATAGACCGAACCCTTCTCCAATTCCACATTCTCTCCCTCCCAGATCGTGAATGGCGCGGTGCTGGTCTCATCACCGAGTATCCCTGAGATTATCGTCTTCGGGGTCCCTCTGACAGTTATCTGTTTTTTGTCTACGAAAACGGCCTTTGCCGTGATATCTACATTCATCTCCTTGCCTGTCAGTTCCGCTATCTTCTTTGACAGTGTATCCGCGGCCACGAAGGAGGAGGTCCCGTCGGCTCCGTACTTTCTCTTTATTCCCCTTTTGGCAGCTTCCGGGGTGACGCGATATTCGTTGAGGTATGTGTTCAGTTCTTTCATCAGCTGGGCGTCGTCTATCTTTCCGTCCAGTTCTTTTTTTAGTTCTTCAAAATGGAGGTGCAGTTCTTCTTCGTTCATTTTATCGGCCTCTTTGTTTTCCTATGAGGTAATCCATAGTACACATTGTATGGTATAAAAGGTATCACAGGGGGTGTCCGAAACTGCATAATCAAAGGATGTATTCTGCTTTGACAAGCGGTTCAAGAAATATTAAAAAGCACACGTTTTAACGCAGGAGAAATAGCAATATTTAAAAACACAATTGCAATAAGTGGATATGGTCCCCAAGAAGAGGATAGAAGAAATCCTTGATGGATACGATACCAGCGACATAACCATCGCGACGTTGTGTTCACATTCGTCGCTGCAAATTTTTCACGGAGCACGCAAGATGGGCTTCAAGACCTTGGGGTTGACCACAAAAGACAACACAAAACACTACGATGCGTTCCCTCTGGCAAAGCCGGATGAGATAATAAAATACTCTGATTTCGACGAGATGTCCGAGCGGAGCAGCGAGCTTCTCGACAGGAATGCCGTGATAATACCGCACGGTTCGTTCGTGGAATACATGAGCACACAGAAGTTCGAAGAGTATGAGGTGCCCTCTTACGGCAACAGGGCGGTCCTCCAATGGGAATCCAACAGAGAGAGTCAGAGAACGTGGCTTACCACAGCCGGCGTGCCTATGCCCAGACTGGTCACTGATGCAAGGGAGATCAACGAAGCGGTCATGGTAAAATACCACGGAGCGAAAGGCGGCCGCGGTTTCTTCATAGCCAAAGATTATCCGGACTTCAAGATGTCCATTGACAACTCCCAGCCGTATACGATACAGGAGTACTGCATGGGGACCAGATACTACCTTCACTACTTCTACGACCCGCTGAAAAAAGACGGTTACTCGTGCAAACAGGGAGGTTCGCTGGAACTATTGTCAATAGACCGCAGGGACGAGAGCAACATCGATGAGATGTACAAACTCGGATCGATAGAGGACGCGAAGAGACGCGGCCTGTACCCATCGTTCGTGGTCACAGGCAACACGCCGGTCGTGATAAGGGAGTCGCTGCTGCCCAAAGCGTTCGAGATGGGAGAGAATGTCATCAACCGTTCATATGAACTGTTCGGCGGACTGTGGGGGCCGTTCTGTCTTGAGACAGTAGTGACAGATAAACTGGAGTTCAAGGTGTTCGAGATATCGACAAGGATAGTTGCAGGGACCAACCCCTTCATCTCGGGATCCCCGTACGCAGACCTGATATATCCAGGAATGAGCACCGGCGGAAGGATGGCAATGGGGATAAGGGATGCTGCGGCAACAGGCAACCTCAATACCCTTATGAGCTGAATGCAACAATAAAGGATAAAATAGTAAAACTCACTGAGGGGCAACGATGGTTGAGAAAAAGATCTACGAGTTCCAAGAACCCGAAGCCGCCGCGCCCAAAGAGAGAGAAACCATGGCGGCAAAAAGGCTCGCCGGGGTTCCCGCATCGGGTACGGTGGCGCTCTCCAATCTTGTAAGCCATATGAAGTCAATGGGCATAGACATCGTTTCTTTTTCAATGGGAGAGCCGGACTTTGTAACTCCCGAGAACATCATAGAGGCATGCAAAACATCACTTGATGCCGGTTTTACCCACTATACGCCATCTGCCGGCATACCTGAGCTGAGGAAGGCCGTGGCATCCAAAGCTTTCTCCGACAATAAGATACACTGCACCGCAAAGAACATACTGATCACTCCGTGCAAACATGCCATATTCATGTCTGCTATGGCGTTCCTTGATCCGGGTGACGAGGTCATACTGCCGGATCCGAGCTGGGTCTCGTATGAGGCGTGCATAAGGCTTGCCGGCGCCAAACCGGTCTACATCCCTACAAAATTCGATGATAACTTCATCATAGACCCAAGCCACATCTCTTTGGCGATAACGCCCAAAACAAAGATGATCGTGCTGAATTCCCCCTCTAACCCTACCGGCAGCATCATGCCGTGCGAAACGATAAAAGAGATAGCCAAGATCGCTATCGAGAACGATCTAATGGTGCTTTCCGATGAAATATATGAGAGCATCATCTACGAAGGGAATCACCACTCGATCGCCGCGGTGCCCGAAATGTTCGACAGGACCATCACGATATCCGGCCTTTCAAAGACCTATGCGATGACCGGGTGGAGACTTGGCTGGGCGATCGCATCAGAGAAGAACATGAAAGAGTTGGACAAACTTCAGACGCACTCGATCTCGTGCTGTGTGTCGTTCACGCAGCCGGCTGCGGTCGAAGCCATAACGGGGCCTCAGAAAGATAAGGACGATATGGTCAAAGAGTTCAAGAAACGCCGCGATCTGGCGGTCGATCTCATCAGGGACATAAGAGGCCTTGACGTGAACGTTCCAAAGGGGGCATTCTATTTATTCCCCAGATACGACTCGAAGGTCAAGTCGGAGATATTATGCACGAAGATGCTCGAAGAGGCGCATGTGGCAGTGACGCCGGGATCGGCGTTCGGACCGTGCGGCGAGGGATTCTTCAGGCTGTCGTACGCGGCAAGCGAAGCTCAGATAATAGAAGGGCTGTCGAGGATCAAGAGATTCATGCTCAGTCTCTGATCTCGCGAGCATGTGCGTTATAATAAATATTGGTTAGCAGATAGCGGAGCCAATATCGCATCCCGAGGGATTATGTTGAGCAGGAAACTTTTCACAGTAGGGCCGGTGAACGTTGAGCAAGAGGTCCTTCAAGCAATGACCAAACCAATGATTACGCACAGGTCAAAAGAATACAAGGCGCTGCATCAGGCGATCAGCGAGAAAATGAAAAAGGCGCTGGATACCGACATGGACATACTGATGGTCAGCGGTTCGGCGTCAGTGTTTCTGGAAGGAATGATCAGGAACGGAGTGAGGTCGAAGACCCTCGGGCTGACAAACGGATCCTTCGGCGACAGAGCCATAGAGATAGCCGAACTCAATGGGAAGACCGTTGAGAAAGTGCGGGCTGACTGGGGCAAGGCGATCCGCGCCGACCACATCAAAGGAAAGGTCAAAAATGACATCGAAGCAGTTCACTGGGTAAGCAATGAATCTTCAACGGGAGTTCTCAGCGACTCAATAGAGATCGCCGAAGAGGTAAGGAGGCAGAACCCGGATTCCCTGATCTTTGTTGACGCTGTGACGTCGGCGTTCGCGGTGGACCTGAACCTGAAGGCGCTCAATGCGGACGCGATCGTTTTCGGCACACAGAAAGCATTGGCACTCCCCCCCGGCCTGGCAATGATGGCGGTCTCGAAAAGACTGCTGGAAAAGGCCAAGACCATACCGGACAGAGGATTCTACACAGACCTTCTGAAAGTAAAGAAACAAAATGACGAGAACTATGCGCTCACAACGCCGCCGGTCTCTTTGATGTACGCACTGGATTTCCAGCTGGACCGCATGCTGTCCGAAGGGATGCAGGCGAGATACAGAAGGCACAAAGAGATGGCCGACATCGTCGAAGAGTGGGCCGGGAGGAAACTTCACGGAACGTTCCCGGAGAAGGGATTCCGTTCCAATACGATAAGCGTCCTCAACCGCGGGGTTCTGGACTTTGATAAGTTCCATTCGTCCCTTAAATCGAAAGGATACGAGATATCCAACGGCTACGGGGATGTCAAGGAAAAGACATTTAGGATAGGACACATGGGAGACACGACGCCCGCAGGCGTGAAGCAGCTGCTCTCTGTCATGGATGAGATATTGGAGGAAAAAGCATGACTGCCAGAATATTGGTCTCAGATTCCCTCGACGAGGAAGGTCTGAACATACTGAAAGGATCAGGCTTCCCAGTGGATGAGAGGGTCGACCTCAGCGAAGACCAGCTCTGCGGGATCATAGGCGAGTACGACTGTCTGATCATAAGGTCGGGCACCAAGGTCACTAGGAAAGTAATAGATGCTGGGAAGAAACTGAGAGTGATAGGAAGAGCAGGAGTAGGCGTTGACAACGTGGACATCCCATATGCTACAGAAAAGGGGATCCTTATAATGAACACGCCGGCAGCGAACATAATCTCTGCCGCGGAGCACTCATGCGCAATGCTGCTGGCACTTGCAAGGAACATACCGTTCGCACACATCTCCATGCACAAAGGGGAATGGAAGAGGTCCAAGTACACAGGCGTAGAACTTAACGGAAAGGTCCTTGGGATAGTAGGAGTGGGACGCGTCGGCGGCGAGGTAGCCAGAAGGCTGAAGGCGTTCAACATGACCATGATCGGTTATGATCCATATCTTCCCAAAGAGGTAGCGGACGAGATCGGCGTAAGGCTCACGACCTTCGAAGAGGTCATTCAGAAGGCCGACTTCATGACAATCCACACACCGCTTCTCCCGGAGACGAAGAACATGATAAGTTTGCCTCAGTTCAAGATGATGAAACCAAACGCCCGCATCGCGAATGTGGCGAGGGGCGGCATTGTGAACGAGGGCGATCTCCTCACGGCATTAAAAGAAAAAATCATCGCAGGCGCAGCTTTCGACGTGTGGTGCAATGAACCACTAGAGGAGTGCGACATGAAGATGCTGGAACTTGACAATCTGATAACGACGCCCCACCTCGGAGCAAGCACCGTGGAGGCGCAGGAGAGAGTAGCAGTCGAGGTCGCGGTAGCGGCAGTGAAATATCTGAAGGACGGAGAGATCACCAATGCGATAAACGCACCGCGCGGCAAGATGGACCCGGAGACCGAAGCGTATGTTCCGCTCGCTGAGCGCATGGGAGTCCTCGCCCATCAGATATGCGGCAGCAACCCCATTGATGAACTGGGGATAACATACTGTGGCGAACTTGCCGGGAAGCAGACAAAGATGCTTACTGTATCTGCGGTCATCGGCATACTGAGGAACATCATCGGCCGCGACAACGCGAACCTAATCAATGCGCTGCCGATCGCCAAGCAGAAAGGGATAACGATAAAGGAATCATCCACCGAAAAATCGGCCGACTACTCGAACATGATCGAGGTCAAGGTGGCTTCCAAAGGAAAAAAGACGGCCATAAGAGGAACTGTGTTCGGTGACCAGCCAAGACTCGTGGGGTACGATGAGTTCACTTTCGACGCGCCTATGAGCGGGGACATGATACTTGTTTCATACAGAGACTCTCCAGGCATAATCGGCGCCGTCGGGACCGTCTGCGGCAACAATAACATCAATATAGCGCAGATGTCGGTAGGGAGACACAGATCAGATGCGCTCATGGTCATGACGGTGGACCAGCAGGTTCCGCCGGAGGTCCTGAAGAAGATCGCTCAGGTCTCCGGCACAAGCGACGTCAAGTTCGTGGACCTAGTGGATAACTGAGGTGTTGTCATGGAAGAAACGGTAACAGTTGAGAAACTCACACTGGCAATAAAGAACAGCATTGACAAGAATGACAAGAA
>WQTN01000103.1 GCA_009786295.1 Methanomassiliicoccaceae archaeon | reverse complement strand
ATCTATCGTGAATGCAGTTGCGGCCGTGGTGCCGTCTCCTCCCCATGAGCCGCCCGCCGCTTCTGAGGCAGGCGCGCTTACAAAAAACGCGAGCGCCGTCACCATCATCAATGTCAGCACTGCGTACGCAAGAGAGAGATGTTTTTCGGATCTCCTCTCCTTCCTGTTGCCATATTTACTCTTATAATTATCTTTTGATGCCAATTGAGCACACTCCCATTCTTTCGTTAACTGAATGAGCCGGAGGGATGCATTGCCCCCATTTGCGCCCGCCGTGCCTCCTATATTTTATGGAAATGAATGTATGGATAAATAGGTAACGTGTGTGCAGCGACCTTGCCGCAGGGGATCTTTTAGGACAATACCACTGAATTTGCTTGCCAAAGAACGTGAGGCGGGAAGGGGGTCACGTCCAAGAATACTAAAACAAGGTGTCTCAGGCACTCGGCATGCCGCGGAGCCTGGCGCCTTCTCTCTCGGGATCCATTGTGGAAACTTCCAGGCCGGGCACGGTCATCCTTACCACGGGTATGCCGGTCTCCGGCCGGGTGAGGTCGGAAACGATCACCATATCGAACCCCGTCCCCACAAGTCTGTCCAGAACGACCTCGATATCATCAAGAACGTACGGCGTGGATAGGTCTTTCATATCCTTAAGACGGAGTTTCTCGTTGAGGTCCCTGTACCATACCGTGTTCACTGTTTTTATTCTGTCATAGCCCATATCGTTCGCTATCTTCAGCAGTCTTGCGTTGCCCTTGACGCCGTGCTTGTGGGTGGTCCTGCTCTGCGCGACCTCCGTTATCGCCCTTATGCATGCTATCTCGGGGTTCAGATGCGTTCCCACTCCTATAGTCAGCAGTTCGGGATCCTTTGAGACGGTATCGTCGGCCGCTGCGCCGATGGTCGGGACGCCGATATCGTTGGTAAGGTCTTTGAGATGTATCTTTACGCCTTTGCTCTCCAGCATCTTCAGGAGTTTTCCCGGAAGGGAATCGTCTTCCACGATCATATCCGCAAATGCCCTGCCGCGTTCCTCAGCGATCGACCAGGCATCCCTTTCTATCAGTTCGAACAGTGCGTGGAGGATCGCTTCTTCGACCGTGTTCCCCGACGCTATCCCGTTCGTATGGTATCTGAAAAGCTGAAGATCATCATCAGGGAAATAGGGATGGAACACAGCGCACGCCGGGACCCATACCGGAGACCCTCTGAGCATCTCGTACCCTTCTACCCATGCGATCTCCGCTGTGTCATAGATATCAAGCGTTCTCAGAGGCAGTATCAGATCTTTCGGGTCCACGGTGAGGCCCACTTCCCCCGCCTGCTGCAGGGTCCCGTATACGACCTCGTCGGTATCTCTCATTTCTGCGCTGTACCTTTCTATCGCTTCCATGGCTGCCGATGCTTTAGCCTGTTCCGATGTCACGCCTTTGCCGTTGTAGTTCTTGACCGCTCCCTTCGATGCTCCCGGCCTGTCGACCGCAAAAACCGGAATGCCTATGTTATCAAGGGGCGTGATGTCCATCGGGTCGCATATCCCTATCTTCGGGAGAAGGGGAAGCACCCTCTCCAGCGTCTTCTCCGGAGGTATGGTCCTTATTCCCGCTGCCGGCGAATATTTCGGACATCTGTTAAGCATCATGCGTGGCCCATACCGTAATAGGATTTAACCCCATCCAGGCATCATATGTCGTTGTAGCCCACAAGGACGCTTGCCAGTTTGGGGTCGTCCTTGAGCTTATAATAAGTTCTCATCAGAAGGTCGCAGGTGGGCGCAGGGCTGCATGACACCACATCTTTACAGCCATTGCTCTCATTCAGTTCGGGGAACGACACCGGCGGCATGATGAATCTCTCGCCGCCCATGCCTTTGACCTCCGGGAAAAGGACGAATGCGTCTGAAAGCCATACGACCCCTTCTTTGTTGAGATATTCCTTGGCTGTGAACGGGAACACCTCCAGCCCCATTATCTCGCCGGCGTTGGACACAAGCACGACCGTCGGCTCAGGCGGGGGCCTGAAGCGCGGATCCTTTATTATTGCGATGACATGGTCTCTAATGAGAGCCTCGCTGAATCCCTCGTTGTGCACGGTGATGTTGCCCATCGCCTTCACTTTATCCTCCTCCTCTCTCATCTGTCCGAGGATCGTTTTGTCAAGATAGAATGCGTTCACGACGCCTTTCATGTTCCTTATGATATCAAGGGGCTTGCTGACGGACTCTTCGCTCATTGTATGTGAAATGGTATAATCATTACAAAAGATTAGCGATAGAAAAGGCGGCTTCGGGGGTGTTTCCCGGATACGTATTGTGCATACTGCCGCGTTTACTCTATCTTTATGGTAACGTCCCTCTTGAGCCCCAGGTCCCCGGCCACTTCTACAGCTTTTATTATGCCGCAGGGCACAGGGCATGCTGCATGGGGCAGCGTTCCGCTTGCGAGAGTATAGATGTCCGTTTTGCACATCTCTTCTTCCACTTCCGTGTACGGACATATCGGTTTGATGCTCCACGACATCTTCAGGATGTTCGGGCAGTCGCTCTGGATGTCTATATCGACCATCCCCGTTTCGGGGTTCGCCTTCGCTGTGATAACAGTTACCATTTTGCATACACCGGCGTCCACGGTGACCTTGCACTCATCGCTCATTCATAATCACTCCACTAAATGATGGGGCGTCTATGGCTGTTCTTCCATTAATTACTTCTTCCTGCGGACGCTGTCCCTGCCGATTTTGTTTGCAGAGGACACGACCTATTGCCGGATGTTCATTCCAGTTTAATGACGACATCCCTTTTGAGCGCCATCCCGCCGGCCGCCTCAAGGGTCTTCATCAGTGCGCAGGGCACAGGGCATGCCGCATGGGGCAGGTTCTCGCCCGCAAGGACATAGACCGTAGTATTGTTGAGCCTGGCTTCCGCTTCTGTGTATGGGGATACGGGCCCAAGGGCCGCCGCAAGCTTCATGACGCTGGGACACTCGCTCTGGATATCGAACTCGACCATGTATGTGTCTGGGTCTGTATTTGCGATAATTACTGTCTTTAATCTGCACACACCGGGTTCCACGGTTGTTTTACAATTGCTCATTCTTCATCACTCCTTTGTCTGATAAGGTTATTTATCCCGGCCATGCTTCTGATGTCGACGACACCGATGGCCGCTATCACTCTGCTGTCGAGCTCTATCGGCGTCACGATGACCCTTATCCCTCTGTAGGGCCCGGATATAGCGATCTTCCTGATCGTGGTCCCTGCATTTATCACTTCTTCCAGCACAGCGCCTGTGTATGCGTTGTCGATCACCCTCCCCTCCTCTATCCTTATGCCGAGGTTGTCCCTGCTCTTGGCGCAGACCGGCAGGCCTCCGACAAGATCGTGTATCGCGAACGCGAGGGAGAGAAGTTCGCTCCCGGTGCTTCTCTGTGTGAGAACATCATCGAGCTCGCGCCTTATATGCAGCCCGCCCATGAGTTCCAGGCCGGCGGTCACTGCGCCTATCTCTGCTTTCTCTTTGTCGCCGGCTGTGCCTACTATTATCACATCCCCATCCTTGATGTCAAAACAGTCCCTGATGGAATTCTCTACCTTCTGGTCCACAGGATAATGCGAACCCGGGAACAGCAGAACCTTATTGGAGCATATCAGGGTGGTCGCGCCTGTTGCCCCCTGTTTTATTGCGACGTCCCTCTCTTCGCAACCGTACTTGATGCTGCCGGCCATCCCGGGGACCTTTACTGCGCAATCGTTCTTGCCGATGGTCAGCTCGGGGACGTTTATCTGGTGTATCTCCATTTTGAGGGATCTCCATGTGTCCATGCCTTCTCTGGTAAAGGATACGCCGTTCTTGTTGATGGCGATGATCCCGTCCTCCTGGAGCATGTTCAATATTGTCCTAGTGCTTCCCTCTCCGATCTTCAAAAGTGCAGCCAGACTCTTTCTTCCGAGCATGTCGTTCTCGGCAATGCAATAAAGCGCCTTCCAAACATGATAGTCCCCGAATTTTGGTATCGGCCCGCCAAGCCTCGAAGCGTTCCTGTATGCCATATGGATGTATAGTGCATCCATCCTTAATAAACTGCCGTAAGGCAGGGAGCCGCCAGCAACACCGGAGATAGACAATAAGAGACCATTCCTTCTGACAGTCCGGCATAACGACTGCCGGCGGTGCAGAGACCGTCCTGCATTGGATGCTTTCTGTGAAACCCGTACCTTCCCATAATTTATATCTGTTGTAGCCTTGGGTATACGCATGGATGAGTCGGTCGATCTTCTGACCATTGAGAATGTGACAAAGAGCTTTAACGGGAGGACGGTCCTCAAAAATGTAAGCGCGAAGATCTCGGCCGGAAAGGTGCTGGGATTGGTGGGCAAGAGCGCTGCGGGAAAGAGCGTCCTCATCCATATGATCCGCGGCAGCGAAGGCTACGGCCCCGACTCCGGAAGACTGCTGTTCCATGTAAACCACTGCCCGAAATGCGGCAATATGGACCTGCCGTTCCCCGGAACACCATGTTCGAAATGCGGCGCGGAATCCGCCGCAAAACAAATAGACTACTGGGGCCTGAAAGAATACGACCCCGTAAGACAGGAACTGAAAGGGCGCATCGCGATAATGATACAAAGGACTTTTGCATTATTCGGCGACAAGTCCGTCGTCGAGAACATCCTTGAAGCTCTGGACCCCGCAGACCCGAAACGTGTGGAGAAAGCGGTCGAGCTCCTTGAGTTCGTCAACATGACGCATCGCGCGACGCACATCGCCAGAGACCTTTCCGGAGGGGAGAAGCAGAGGATCGTCATGGCCAGGCAGCTGGCGAAGGAACCGCTGTTCTTCCTGGCTGACGAGCCTACGGGCACTTTGGACCCGCATACCTCTGCCATCATTCACAAAAGACTTGTCGATTACGTTCAAAAACATAATATCTGCATGGTGATGGCTTCGCACTGGCCCGAAGCGATCGTCGAGATGTCGGATCACGCCATATGGCTGGACTCCGGCAACGTCATGATGGAAGGTAAACCCGAGGACGTGACGGCCAAGTTCATGGAAGGGTACCGCTTCGAAAAGGAACAGGGAAAAGATGCGGGAGGATCCCTCATCGTCCTTGAGAACGCCCAGAAACATTATTTCTCTGTATCGAGAGGGGTGGTGAAAGCCGTTGACGGAGTATCCCTTGACATCAAAGAAAGAGAGATATTCGCATTGGTGGGATTGTCAGGAGCGGGCAAGACAACGACCTCGAGGATGATAGCGGGGATGACGCCTGCGACCTCCGGCAAAGTGGCGGTCAAGATAGGCGACGACTGGATAAACATGTCCGAAGAGGGGTTCGCCGGAAAGGGAAGGGCGACGCCTTACATCGGATTCCTGCACCAAGAGTATTCGCTGTACCCGTTCGACACGGTGCTTCAGAACCTCACCACATCGATAGGCATGAAGATGCCTGCGGAACTTGCTAAGATGAAAGCGATACAGGTGCTGCTCAGCGTCGGATTCGAGAGAAAGAATGTTGAGAAGACATTGTATTCCTATCCGGACTCGCTGAGCGTCGGAGAATCCCAGAGGATCGCCTTTGCGCAGGTCCTTATCAAAGAACCGAAGATAATAATCCTCGACGAGCCGACCGGCACAATGGATCCGATAACAAAGGTCATAATCGCAAAGTCCGTGCTCAAAGCGAGGGACAACCTGGACGAGACATTCATCGTGGTAAGCCACGATATGGATTTTGTTCTGAACTGCTGCGACCGCGCAGCGTTCATGAAGAACGGCAGAGTGGTCGACATAGGGCCGCCGGACAAGATAATAAATGAATTCAATAAGGATCAGTGAGGCTGTCCGATGAAAAAACAGATAGGCAGGCACCTTAGCTTTGTCGAATGCAGAGAGTCGATGGGCATGGGTGTCGGCGGCGGCCTTGCGCAGAGGGCGACGATATCGGAAAGCGGAATGGACGTCATCGTCATCGCGATGGGGCCGGGAAGAAGGCACATAACAAAGCCTGTCTGCGAAATAACCTACGCCCTGAGAGAAGAAGGGATCGATACAAGCGTCCTTGTGGTCAACGCGGGAGGCGGCGTGCCCGCCGATGCGCCCGACACGTCCCACACCTCGCAGTTCGGCCTTGATCCGATCGAAGTGGAAAGGATACAGCAGTACAAGGTCGCGATAATTCACCTTGGGAACGTCAGGCAGCACATCATCTACAAAGCAAGGCTGATATTGAGGAACGTTGACATCCCCGCAATAGTGGTATCCCAGACGCCTGTGGACTTTGAGGATTTCGCCGCCATAGGCGTAAAGACATCGAGGGTCATGCCTTCGGACGAGGACATCAACACCCGCGGAGAGATAAAGGAGATAATAACCGGGGTCATCAGAGGTGTGACCGCGCCGCAGGATAAGTTGGACGAGATAGTCTCGAAGGTACAGAAGACGCTGCCTCCGCGCGGGGAGTATTGACATGAGAATAACTGTGAACGGAAAAGAGAAGGACCTTGCAAAAGGCGCGACGCTCAAGGACGCCGTGAAAGGCGAGATCTACAAACCCGGTTCCCTTATATCCGTCCATATTTCAACAGAAAAGCTCACCGGGGAGACCGACGATTTCGAACTCGTCACTTCGAAGGGGACGATGGTCCTTCACCTCGGCGATACCGACGGCGCAAAGCTTTGGAGGTCCATCATACCCTCGATGAAAGGATCGACCGGCAGATGGTCGACAAAGGACATAACCGCATTCGGCTCGTTCATCACGGACATACGCACAGACAGGGCGGAGAGGCGGTACGCTAGGTACGACTGTTTCTTCACGCTCGGCGGGTTCGACAACAATTCAACATACATCATGATAGCAAAGAAGGACCACTCCGGGTCCTACGGGGCAGGCATCGGCAACATAGGGAGGATAACCCTCGGAAGGCATATCCTGGAAACTCCGATGGAGGGGGAGACGCTTCTTGATATCAGGCCTGTCGTCTCCGAGTCAAGCAACGAGAACATCGTTGTCACAAAAGACCTCGGATATGTTCTGGAAGAAGGATACTCGGTCGACACGAACATCCTGATAGAACTTGACAGACGGTCCCCGGCGTCCGCTGAGCAGATCCTGATCCTCGGGTCCAAAGGCTATTTTAACGTGACGGACTCCACCGGGACGCTGATAAGCTGCAGCGACGACCTTGATGTCTCCGTACCGGATGAGCACCATTCGGTAAGGGATGCGGGGAGCGTTGCCGTAAGGAATAATGGGCACGGCACAGGTCGCATGCTTATACATAAAGAAAGAAGACAGCCGAGCGCACTGCACAATATCGCAGGGACCGTCAAAAGAGGGTCGGGGATCATATCCGGCGCAGCTGCCGGAGATAAGATCACAATGATGACGGACCCCGCCCGGGCGCTCTCGGTGGGCATGACCCAATCGGAAGGCGAGAAGTTCCTGTCGCAGTTCAACCTGAAACAGAAGAGGTCCGGCAACACGTCCGATGATGCAGTGATTGTGGAACAGACTCCCGATATGACGCTCACAGCCATTTCAGGCGATGCTGTGGAGACCTTCGGTATTCCTAAGGAAAAGGTGTTCAGGATACAGCTTGACGAATCGTTCCCCGGCGATGTTTACTATTTCAGGAAGGTCACCGGCCTTTCTCATAAGCCGGTCGGTGCTCTGAAGACACAGTTCTCGTTCCCGGGAATGCCGATAATAACATTCTACGGGGACGAGGAACGGTCAAAGAGCCTCTACCCTCAGGACCCGTTCAAAAAGTGTAAGAAAGGCGATATAGGGATCACGAACCAATCGAGGCCGCACCACGGTCTGATAGGGATAAGACTGCAGGACAGCAAGGAGTACGGCCCTACCGGGGAAGAGCCGTACGGGACCAACATCGTCGGAAGGTTCATCGACGACCTGAGCAGGCTGAGCGAGATAGAGGAAGAAGAGACCATCTATATCATGGAGGAGAAAAAATGAGTGAGGAAAGAGAGACGAGGATATTCATGATATCTCCTGATTCGATGATCACCCCTGACCAGCTGGTAAGAGAGATACATGCCATGGGAAAGGAAGTGACCGCAAAAGAGACCTGCTACGGAACGCTGGTGGAAGGGCCCGGTACGCTTGTCAGAGAGGCGCTGGCCGTCATCAGGGAAAGATATCCTTATGACATCTATTCAAAGGTCAGGGCATATCCCGCCGGAGACCCAAGGAGATGCCGCGCGGAGCACGGCACAAGGCCGGGATACGCTCAGCTCGAGGCGGAGTGGGAGATGCTCCCGCTGATACAGCACGGGCTGCGATATTGCGAGAAAGGGGAGAAGATAGCGGCTCCGAAAGAGAAGGAGAAGCTTCCCGTTGAGGAATTCAAAAAAATTTGTGAGGCATGCCGATGAAAATATTCATAGATCCGCCGAACAGCCTTATATTGTTCGACCTGGTAGAAAGATTCGGCCATGAGCCCCTGGGGACCATGGCGCCCATCCAAGAAAGGATAGACAAGACCGAAGTTGACATGCCTC
>WQTN01000102.1 GCA_009786295.1 Methanomassiliicoccaceae archaeon | reverse complement strand
TCGCACGGGCTCGAACCGTGGACCTTGTGATTAACAGTCACACGCTCTACCAACTGAGCTACGACGGCCTATGGGAAGAGCGAAAGTGTGACAAATATTAAATGATTACGTCTAACGGCCGTTTCTGTTTTAAATGAATCCCATATTCTTTGCAAATTTCAGTCAGTATCGAAATACCTATCCGCAGAAGTAGATCGGCCACATATTCAAATAAAGAATCTGTCATTGCTGCATTCCGTGAGGAATTGAGTTTCGAAAGAGAGAGGCTGCCGCACCTGTCGGCGTTCCTGATTGTGTGCATGGTCTGGGGGCTCAGCCTCGTCGTCGCATATGATCTTCTTGACACTGGGATACCTCCGTTCTTCCTGATCGCCGTTACGTACGGCCTGGGCGCTTTGACACTCCTCGCCGCGAAGGTCATTTTCAAAAAAACTCTTTCCATCAGCCGCGACGAATGGGGATATGGGATTCTCGTCGGCGTGATGATCTTTGCCGCCTTCGGCCTTCAGACCGTCGGTCTTGTGTACACCACGCCTGCGAAGAGCGGGCTGCTCACCATACTTTACGTTCTATTCGTGCCAATCATTATCTCGATCGTTCTGAGAAAACTGTCAGCAAGGTCGATATTGTTCGCATCCCTTGGATTCGCCGGGATCATTGTGATGTCCGGGGTAACCGGAGGAGATGCCTCAATGAATATGGGGGATCTTCTGACGATAACGTGCGCCGTCATGTTCGCGATGCAGTTTGTTGCTCTTGAAAAATTCTCACCTCGCCTTGACACGATAAATTTCACTTTTGTCCAGATGGCCGCCGCAACGCTTGCGGGGATCGTGGTGAGCCTGATGCTGGAGACCGAACAGTATTCCGGCATGGACCTCCCTGGATCGTGGGTGGGGTTTGTGTTCATGGGCCTTATCGTCACCGGGTTGGGCTTCTTTGTGCAGACCGCGGCGCAACGAAAGATACCGTCAACAACGATCTCCATTCTGTGCTGCACCGAATCGGTGTTCGCCATGATCTTCTCCTGCGCCCTCGGCCACGACGTCCTTGACGCCCCGCTGCTGATAGGCGCAGCCCTGATCATAGTCTCCGCTCTCCTGTCATCCGTCTATGAAAGAAGAGAACTGATCGGCTGACGTGCGGGGTGCGCTCAGATCGGGGTTATCTTGTTTATCTGTTGTATGAGGTCCTCTAGCCGGACGGATGCCGACCTTATGAACTCCTCATATCTGTCCGATACCATGGCGCCTTCGTTGGTAGCAATTATGAGCCCTTCTTTCTCCAGCAGCCTGAGAGAATACCTTACCTTGTGTTTCGGTATGTCCAGGACCTCCGACAGCCTGATGATCCCGATGGGCTGCATCTTCTTTGTGACCTTCAGCATGTCTATGTGCCTGCCTATGAGCTCTATCTCCTCAAAGGCACGATCAAAAATAGATGTTCCTTCCGCCATTGTATCAGAATAACCTTGTTTGTTATTAATCATAGTGCAGAAAGAAAAAACTCGACCGTTCGTTCAGAAGGGTGTGCTCAGCGCCCGTACCACTTCTGTTTTCCCCACTTCGAATAGTTGACCCAAAACCCTTGCGTGAATGACCCGCAGCAGTCCAAGGCCTTCTTTTCCGCGTCAGAACCGCGGTGGACCTTGTAACAGTTAAGGCACTGCCATCTCAATTCGAGGGGTTTTTCTTTTTCCATCGCAACCTGATTGGCAAATCCGTTAATAAATCTTAGCAAAGGTCATCTACCAAAAAATCAGTAAAAATATTCGGTGTGATATATAAAGCGTTATATACGTTTATGTCTATAAGGAAAACTCTTATGAATAGAATTAAGGTCATCAATGAGCCCTCTGAGTTGGTTCCGATGCTCAGATCAGTCGATACCTCGATAAAAAGAGATGTATTAAAAGAGGTGACCTTAGAATGGAGGACCGCCGACGACATAGAGAAAAAATTCGGGCCAGAGGGCAGGGACGCCATCATCTTTTTTGAAAAAATGAAACTTGTCGAGACACGCTGGTTATCCGTGGAGGGAGGATACCCGGAAAAATCCTATCACACATATTACACCTCTTTCAACATAAACGCGCAGTGGCCGGTCTATGAAATAAGCGATGTGCTGACCGCTGCGATGATGGGCGATGAGGAATATGCGGTCATTGAAGCGAATATACTTGCCGAGGTAGGCAAAGGCGGAAGATTCTCGGGCGATGTCGCCGAGACGCTGGGCCTTTCATCCACAATGCTGAAGAGCCTTGTGAGGAGATCCGTCAAGATGGATTACCGCGGCCACAGGATAGAGCTTATCAGAGAAGAGTAAGATGCAGAACATCTGGATACTAAGGATAGGCCACCGTCCCCAGAGAGACAAGAGAGTGACGACCCATGTCGCGCTATCTTCGCGTGCACTGGGTGCTTCCGGGATATTTGTGGACACGGAAGATAAGGTCCTTGAGGAGAGTATCGGAAGCGTCGTGCTCCGGTTCGGCGGGGATTATAAGATCGAGACAGGCGTCCAATATAAGAAAATGCTTAAGGAATTCAAGGGAGAGATCGTCCACCTGACCATGTATGGACAGAGGCTGGACGAAGCGCTGCCGAAGATCTCCCGGGAAAAGGACATCCTTATCGTCGTCGGTGCCGAGAAAGTGCCGCCAGAGGTATATCAATCTGCAGACCACAACATATCCGTTGGAAACCAGCCGCATTCCGAGATTGCGGCGCTGGCGATATTTCTCGATAGGTTCACTGGCGGTAAAAATCTATACTCCGACCGCGATGGACAGATGACAGTGATACCAAACGAAAGGGGGAAGACAGTTGTCGAAAAACATTCCTAACGAGTCAAGCTGTATCCGGATCCTCATAGAAGCGGGCTGCAAGCAAAGGGTCATCGTTCATTGCTGCACGGTCGGCGCTGTCGCAGAAACAATGCTTAGCAGGATCGATGCAGACTGGGGGCTGGTAATGGCCGGTTCTCTGCTTCATGACATAGGAAGGTCTGTCGACAACGGCATCATGCATGCTCTGATCGGCAGCGAGATCGTCAGAAAGATGGGTTTTTCGGAGGAGCTAGTCGGCGTCATAAAGAAACACACAGGCGCTGGGCTCGACGATGTCGATGCACGAGACATGGGGCTTCCGCCCGGGGATTATATGCCCAGAACAATAGAGGAGAAGATCGTTGCTCACGCAGATAACCTTGTAAGCGATGACAGAGTGATAAGCCACAGGCATTCCGTCGAAAGGCTGATGAACAAGGGGGCGCTGAGAGGCGCTGAGAGGATGGAGTCGCTTCACTGGGAACTCTCGAAACTCTACGGCAAGGATCTTGATGTCATTCCCAACATCATCGGCGAATATCCCAAACTTAAATGGCTCTCGAACTTATGAGGCCCGTATCCTCTCGCTCGGGAACCTGCTCAGGATCACTATGTCGCCGATGTTCTGGATCCATCTGAATGGTACGCCTATCGATGCGTTTTCGTCCACAAGCAGCGGGTTCGCATCGTATATGAACAATTCAGCTACGCTCATGTTCGACAGGTCAATGATGACCTCATCAACAACACCCACAAATATGCCGCCCGCGGTGTATATCTCCAGCCCCTTTATATTGTTGATATTTTCCAGCGTCTTCTCCCCTCCAATTTGTTGTCTCTTCTAAACTTATTTAACTCTTTATAATGATAGTGGTTGACAAATTGGGTGAATATCTTGGTGACAGAATTAACAGATAACACTTTTGACAAGTTCATCGACGACAACAGCATAGCGGTAATAGATTGCTGGGCCCCATGGTGCGGACCCTGCAGAAGAATGACGCCGATAATTGAAAAACTTTCTAGCGAACTGGCCGGTAGCGCGGGAGTGGCTAAACTGAACGTTGACGAGAACCCGGCCATATCTGTGAGATTCGGCATAAGGGCCATCCCCACATTGCTGATCTTCAGGGACGGTGTCCTGGTAGATACTCTGGTGGGGCTGAGAAGCGAAGAAGAACTCTTAGACTACATTAAAACGATGTGAATGACAGCTGACGTAGTGATAATAGGCTGCGGGCCTGCGGGCCTGCAGGCAGGTATCCATTCATCCAGGAAAAAAGCGAGTACCGTGATCATAGGCAAACTGCAGAACAGCGCGCTGCACGGCACCCACATTGAAAATTACTTCGGACTCTCTGAGACAACAGACGGCTCCGATATGCTGAAAAATGGACTGGCACAGGCATTATCCTTCGGATGCAGGCACATCGACATGAATGTGACCGGGGCGGTCAGGGACGGCGATGAATTCAGAGTAACGACCGAATCGGGGGAAGAAATCGTCTGCAGGTCAATCGTCATCGCCACCGGGATCTCCAGAAGGAAGCTCAACATCCCCGGAGAGAGGGAATTTCTCGGGAAGGGAGTGAGCTACTGCGCGGAATGTGATTGCAATTTCTACAAAGGACTCAGGGTAGCCATCATAGGCGATGAGTCCAAAGCCGCAATATCATCTGAACTCATGACCAGATATGCTTCGGAGGTGTATTGGGTCAGCGAAAATATATCGGCCGACGTGAAACTCGTGGATAAAGCGTTGGGGGCAGGCGTGAAAATTATCACCGGGACACCGAAAGGGATCAGAGGCAAAGCGAACGTAGAGTCGCTGCTTCTGACAGGGGGGCCTGAAATCGGGGTCGACGGTGTTTTCATAGAGCTTGGCGGAAGATCATCCTCTGATCTTGCAATGGATCTGGGCATAATGCCGGAAGAGGATGATTCTTTAAAAGTAAACAGCAGTTTCGAAACATCGGTCGGCGGGGTCTTCGCCTGCGGCGACATTACGGGCGAGCCGTGGCAGTTGGCCAAGGCTGTGGGCGAGGGTGCGGTGGCAGGACATCACGCTGCCAAAAGGGCAAAGGACATGAAATGACAGTCGAGGATATCATCTCAAGCATGCTCAGAGAGGAGGGCGGGTTTCAGAAAGCGTTCAGAAATATGCTTGAGGAGGAGCTCGAGATGTCGCTGAGCGAATTCTGCTCCATGTCCGGTATATCTCAGAGCACAATGTATAAGATACTCGAAGAAGGGCGCGAGCCCAATCTCAGGACGATAAGACACATCATACGTGCGCTTAACCTTGTCACCAGGTCCGGAGATAGTAATTTTGTCGCAGTCATCGCGTCATCCACTTTCATGGAATCGCTTCCGAAGACGATGGAATTGGAAAACAAGAAGATAACCATCAGGGAATATCCGATCTCGACTGTGGAAGATGCCATTATCGCAGCGGTAAGGGCGGAGAGGGACGGCGCGCTTGCCATCGTCTGCGCTCCGATAATCGCGGTAACGGTAAGGAAGATACTCCGCATCCCAGTATCGCCGGTCATGCCTCTCGGAAGCGTCCTCAAGGCATTAGACGACATTAAAGGTATGGTCTGAACAAATTAAAATACCAGCTTAACTATTGATTCGGCATAGGAGATGCGTACACTGTTCGAACTGCAGGTTGTCAGCAACACCCCGATGAATGCCGTAATGGATAAGGACATAGTCGCAGAGACGTTCCTTGTACAGATCGGATATATGCCAAAAGGATACGACCCCAAGACGCCTGCGGCGAGCGTCAGGGACAGCGTACCGTACAGACTTTTTATGGACTTTTTTATGAGTAACATGAACAAAGCATGGGTGGTAGAAGAGCTAGCCGCGTTGCTTGGAACAACGAAGCCTACGATCTACCGGCACATCAACAAACTGAAATCCATCGATCTTCTGGAAAGCATCGATGTGGAGTTCGACGGGTCCATTAAGAAAGGCTACAGGATCAGGTTCGGGGACCTGTCCAAGGCTTGGAGCTTTACCGAGGCTAATGTCAGCATGGCGATGGATAACTACAGGCGGACGGTGTCCCACTTCCAGTCCCTCATGAAGGCCGCAAACGAATGATCGCCAAAGAAGGGGCCAGGGAGCTCAGCCTGAGGATCATCCTTGCCATAAAGAATGGGACAATAAAGGACAGAGAGGACATTCAAAGAATGAAGATCAAGCTCTGCGATGAGCTGGGTCTTGCGGATGTGCCCCCGAACTCAAGCATCCTGAAAGAAGTGGGCCCTCAGGACAGAAAGCTTCTTGAGCCGTTCCTGATAAAAAAGCCGATGCGCACGATGAGCGGTGTCGCGGTCGTAGCGGTGATGACATCTCCGCACCCGTGCCCGCACGGAAAGTGCGCTTACTGCCCCGGCGGGGTAGACAACGGCTCTCCTCAGTCGTACACAGGGAAGGAGCCTGCTGCCAGAAGGGCGGAGCGGAACATGTTCGATCCGTATCTTCAGGTAAAGGACCGGATCGATCAGCTCACTGCGATAGGTCACAAGACCGACAAGATAGACCTCATCATAATGGGCGGCACCTTCACGTCAAGGGACCGGGAGTATCAGGAGTGGTTCGTCAGGAGATGTCTTGACGCAATGAACGGGGAGACTTCATCCGACCTTGAAGACGCACAGCACAGGAATGAGACATCCGAGCACAGGTGCATCGGCCTGACTGTCGAGACAAGACCCGATGTGTTCAGCGATGAGCAGATCGAATTGGCGATGGCGCTTGGCGCGACAAGGGTGGAGCTCGGCGTCCAGATACTGGATGATGAAATCCTTTCAAGGGCGAAGAGAGGTCACGGCGTAAAAGAGATCATTGACTCCACAAGGGCCTGCAAGGCCCATGGCCTGAAGGTATGTTATCATATCATGCCTGGGCTTCCGGGTTCGAATCCCGAAAAGGACCTCGAGTGCTTCAAACGCGTTTTCAGCGATCCGGACTTCTGTCCGGACATGCTGAAATTCTACCCTGTTTTGGTCATATCCGGGACCGAGCTCTTTGACGATTGGAAAAGAGGAGAATACACACCCTACGATGTGGATACGGCAGTGGACCTCCTGTCGGAGATGAAATCCATAGTCCCAGAATATGCCAGGATACAAAGGATCCAGCGGGACATCCCGGCACCGCAGATCGCCGCCGGGATCCTTAAAAGCAACATCCGCCAGCTTGTGAAAGAGAACATGAATGCACGCGGCATGTCCTGCAGGTGCATAAGATGCAGGGAGGTCGGTCATACCCAGGAGACGTTGGAGGATCCGGGCCTGATCGTGCAGAAGATACTTGAATACCCGGCAAGCGGCGGCGTGGAAAGGTTCATCTCCCTGGAATACAGCGACTCCCTCGTCGGTTATGTTAGACTGAGGACAGATGACACAGACACCGCTACGGTCAGGGAGTTAAAAGTGTTCGGGCGCGTTGCCTCTCTTGGTTCTAAAGGAGAGGATTGGCAGCACAGAGGGTTCGGAAAGGAACTGATGCTTGAGGCGGAGCGTCTTGCGGCGCTTGACAAAAAGAGAAGGATAAGGGTCACAAGCGGCATCGGAGTGAGAGAATACTACAGATCGCTCGGATATGTTCTGGAAAGACATCACATGGTCAAAGATCTTAATTGATTATCAGTTTGTTCCCATCGATCCTCATGCGAAGCGTCTCCACGACCAGCCTGCCCTTCTCATCCACCTTGTGGGGTTCGCTGATCACATTGCCTCCTGTCGATATAAGAAAGTATTTGATCGTTCCGTCTTCCGTGTCAATGACTATGTCTTCAAGGGTCCCTATGGACTTCCCTGCTATCGTTACAACCTCTTTACCAAGAATTTCTGCGCTAAATATTCTTTTGCTCGTAATAATCACCCATAGAAAGGATGGTCCTTCCACCCTGTCTGAAGTTTCCTCAGCTCTCTGCTCAATGATTCATATTTTTCAAATGTGGACTCGTCCACTGAGGGGCCCACTCTGTTCAGTGCATCTCTGAAATCCCTCTCTGTCACATATTGTGCGGCATTGTCCCTGCGATATGCGGACAGTCCTGCCTCCCTGCACAATGCTGCGATGTCCGCGCCCACGTATCCCTCTGTCGATCTGGCAATCGCTTCGATGTCGACACCTTTGAGCGGCATCTTCCCCAGATGCACCCTAAGTATGCTCTTGCGCGCTTCCTGGTCCGGCTTTCCGACAAGTATCATTCGGTCTATCCTTCCCGGCCTGAGAAGCGCCGGGTCTATCATGTCCGGACGATTTGTGGCTGCCATTATCATCACTCTGTTCATGCTTTCGATGCCGTCCAGGGATGTCAGCAGCTGTGCGACCACTCTCTCCCACGCCTGGGAGTCGCCCTCGCCCCTTGTCGGAGCTATTGAGTCCAGTTCATCAAAGAATATTATGCACGGCGCCATCTGTTTGGCCTTTTTGAATATCTTCCTTATCGCCTGCTCCGACTCCCCCATCCATTTGCTGGC
>WQTN01000101.1 GCA_009786295.1 Methanomassiliicoccaceae archaeon | reverse complement strand
CCCCTATTATTACCAATGCGGCATAGGCACCTGGCCAGTATCCGATGCCCGCCTGTTCCGCAAGATAGAATCCTATGCCTCCTAATGGTGAAGCATATAGCTCTGCAGCAACAATACACATCCATCCTATGCCCAATCCGACCTTGATGCCGTTCATTACATAGGGGATTGCAGAAGGCATCATCACCTTGTAGAAGACCTGAAATTGCGATGCGCCCAATGTCTTGGCTGCATCTATCCAGCTGGGATCGATCTTTTTTACTCCGAATATCACATTTGTTAAAAGCGGGAAGAAGATACCGATGAATACGACCAACATGGGCCCTATAGAATAGCCCAGCGACAGCATGAAGATCGGTGCCCATGCTATCGGCGCTATCGGTCTGAGGACCTCTATGATCGGTGTTGCGAAATCTCTTAGGATTTTAGAATAGCCCAAAACAAGCCCCACAGGTACCGCTACGGCGAACGCCAGAAGGAATCCTTTAAGGAAAGTGGACATACTCGTTGAAACATACCTGCCAAGGGTGATATTGGTCATCCTATCGCCATTACGGGCTAGATCTGTCAGGGCGTTCCATGTTTCTAATGGAGTTGGTATGGCAGTGTTGTTTGTGATCACAGACACCGCCCACCATAAAATGATGAAAAAGGATAACGAGATAACAGTAATTAAGGCGGTTCTCGCGAACCTATGATATTTGTTATTCTCGTCATATTTTATTCCAAGTAGCCGACTCATTGCATTACGCCTTTACGAGTTCTCCAGTTATAACTGTTATTGTTATGGGCGGTGCCCCCAGAAGGCCGAATGATGCTTCTCCATTCTGAATGGCAGTTGCAACACCCAATCCGTTGGTTGCGCCAGAGAAGTTGACATTAAGCCCATATTCATCGAAGTATCCAAGTTCCTTTGCCATATGAATGGCTATTTGGTGTATGTCTCCGCTGATAACAGCAATTGTTATGCTGGATTTGGATCCATCATATGTCTTGTTGCTCTCCAGCAAATCAAGCGCTTTCAGAATGAAGCTGTCATCAACAAACTTGTCCGTAAACTCTTCGCCATTGCTGAATCCCATGTCTCCAAGAGTCTTGCCTTGCGTCGCACCTAGATCAACCATGCTCTCTGCAAGGTTCGGAATCTGTTCCGTCAGGTATGCAAGAGGCGTTCTGCTGTTCTCCCCATATGTGTATGTGACTGTTTCTAAAGCGTTCTTTATCTCCTGCTCTGTGAAATTCTGCCCGGCAACATTCTTTGCGACGCTTACGAGTTTGGTATAATCAGCAGAACCTTCGCCCGCGACGATCGCGTCGTTGACCCAGTTAACACCCTTTATATACGCAGCCAGGAATCTGACGGTCTCGTCTTCATGTGTTGAAGTGTATCCGTGGTAGCCGGCAATGACGCAGCATGCATGCCCCGGGAAGAGGTCATTCGTTAACACCAATTCCTTGAATCTCGGACTGTCAATTATTTTTTGATACTGTGGTTGCCATAAAGAACCACCGTTAATCATATCATTTCCGAGTGCCAGCGAGGCATTGGACACATTTACAATGAAATATACGGTATTGGGAGCGGAATTGTTCCCTCCAATAGTGTATGCTGAAAAATTCATACCCATGCTTTCAACAAGAGTGAGCAGCTGAATATGCTGTATAGTTGATATTCCGGGCGTACCGAACACCTTTCCTGCCCAGCCCCTAGGTATAAGGTTCATATCTGCATCTATCATTGTGCTTACATCTATGCCTTCCTCAATATAGATGCCGGATCCCTCTGTGTTAACTCCGGCAAGGATATTGATCTCCTTGTCCTTGTCTTTGAGAAGGTAAAACGCTCCCACTCCGGCTGCAGCGACAACGATGATCACTACTACAATTGCTACGATTATTTTGCTGTTCGTGAAATCACATCCGTAAAAAGAAAGCACATTATGTGGTATTTAATCCTTTAAGGATTTTTTTTCCATATTGTGATAGATTATTATGCCGGCTGTCATTAAATGGATTGTTGAAACTTTTATTGAAGAATATTATCAAAGAGGAATGGGAAACGTTCGCTATGTTGAAAATGAAAAATCGTGAGAAAGATATCGGTTGCTTTTACGGAACGCAATGATGGTCATTTTCGTTGTATGTGGGATGCGGTTGATCCTCAATAAAAGAATTACCGGACCTTGGATTCCGGCAGATAGGGGTCGCTTATTGTGTTTGTATCAGAGTTCTCCTCTGCAAAGACATATTCCTCCTGATAGGGCGATTCCATTTTGTCGCGTATCAATGGACCGCCGTTGCTCTCAAAAGGCGAATTGCGGCCTTCTTGGTTATATGAGCTGTTATCGTTCTCCTGTAAAACAGTAATTCCTCCTGCTCCGACTACCCCCAAGATAAGGGTCGCCGTGACTACTGTTACCATTGTTTTGATATTCATGCTCCCTGGTTGCTACCGCATAAAAATATTTAAAGATTGTATATGATTTTATCCTAATTGTATGAATATCACAATAAAATATCCAAAACAGACAAATAATTGTATCAATTTTGTTAATAGTAGTATTTAAATGATTTGTATAAAATAGAAATTATTATTAATAACAAACAAAAATGCATTTTTATATAAAATTGAAGTTGCATCCATCACGTTTCAGATATTGAGGATCAGCCCTCCGATCGCTATGCGGAGGATCTGAAAATAACCGAAAAAAAATTCGAGACGTTGTGAAGGCTCGTCGAAAGCGCGTTCTCTGAGCGATAAAAATATCATTCCGTGAAATTACAAAGCGATATTAATGATAAGATGAATAGAGCATTATGCATATCCATGTGAACGGCGTTGACATCCATTACATTTCAGACGGTACGGGTGCGCCCGTCTTGTTATTGCACGGCAACGGGGAGGATCACCGGATCTTCGACCGCCTCATAGAGGATCTGAAAAAGAACAACAAAGTATTCGCTGTCGACACGCGCGGACACGGAAAAAGCGAAAAGGTAGACTTTTTCCACTATTCGGACATGGTAGAGGATATTGTTGCATTCATCAGGGAACTCGGCATAGAGCGGCCGATCCTCTACGGCTTCAGCGACGGCGGGATCGTCGGGCTGATGCTTGCCGCAAAACATCCAGAAGTGCTGTCGGGACTCATCGCAAGCGGTGTGAACCTTACCCCGAAAGATCTGAAGCTGTCTTTCCGCACGGTGATACGCCTGAAGAACGCTTTCAAAAAAGACCCTTTGCTTGAACTGATGCTTAATGAACCCCTCATAACAGATGAGGATCTGGAAAGAATAGAGATACCTGTCCTGATGACCATAGGCGAAAAAGATATCGTTCCCGTCTCCCACGCAGAGCATATCGCGGGCAAGATACCGCGCGGCAGCATGACGGTCGTCCCGAAAGAGGATCACGGCAGTTATATTGTGCATTCAGAAAAGCTGTTCCCGCTGATATCTGATTTCATTGAGAGTCTGGCTTCTGCTTTCTCTTCCCGGTGAAGTCGGTAGAGATTATTTTGAAAACGCAGACCGATCCTGCTTCTTTATCGGTAAAGGCTGCATCCTTTCCGGTCTGGTGCTTGAACAGAACAGATAATGCCTCGCGTTTCTCGGCAGTGTCCTGAAGGAAGGAGACCTCCCCATATCCTATGACGCTTGCAAAATAGTATCCGGATCTGCACGGAACATCTGGAAAAACAGGCTCGCCTTCGAACGCCATTTCGAAGCAGACCTTTTTGTTCCTGTTGAGGATCTCTATCTTCTTTCCTTCGTGCGCGCTGTGGAAAAATAATTCCAATGTTTCGTCATTTGGGAATCTGTATCCGAAGTTCATCGGTATCACATACGGCATACCGTTGTCCGCCATCGCCAAATGGCATGTCTTGCACTGAAGGATTATCTCTTCTATCCCGTTTCTGTCCTTTATCTCTCTGTCCTTTCTCCTCATTCTCATTGGGCCCCGATGAATGTTTAGTGCAGGAGAAGGGATTTGAACCCTTGTATCACTAAGAACAGGATCCTAAGTCCTGCGCCTTTTCCGTGCTTGGCTACCCCTGCTTATGACAACCTGACAGCGCTTTTTCTTATTATCTTTTCTTTTGACATTTCCCCGGAACATCATACGAACGAAATCCAATTAAGTAAAAAGGGGATATACCGGAAGAATGAGGTGCCCTGATAATGAATATTCTTGAAGACAGCGGCAAGGACCTGTTGCTGGGGAACGAAGCGATCGTGAGAGGCCTGATAGAGGCAGGCGTAAGGGTCGCGTCCACATATCCCGGTACTCCGTCATCGGAGATCGGAAACATCCTTGAGGAGATCTCCGAAAAAGCGGGGATGTACTTTGAGTTCTCTTCCAACGAAAAGGTGGCATTCGAAGTGTCTGCTGCTGCTGCGATCGCAGGCGTAAGATCGTTCGCCTTCATGAAACATGTCGGCATCAATGTGGCGGCCGATACCCTGATGACGCTTGCTTACTCCGGCGTGAACGGCGGGATGCTCATACTGAGCGCAGACGATCCGTCCGCCCACAGTTCTCAGAACGAGCAGGACAACCGGTACTTCTCCACGATATCCCTGCTTCCGATGATGGAACCGTCCACCCCGGCCGAAGCGAAGGAAATGATAGGATATGCGTATGAGATATCCGAGAAGCTCAGCCTTCCAGTCATCTACAGGACGACCACCAGGGTCAACCACGCAAGATCGATAGTTGAGTTCGGACCCATCAAAGATACAAAAGCAAAGGGGCATTTTGTAAAAGATACTCAAAGGTTTGTCAACATACCCGCTTTCGCAAAGAACAACAGGCTCAGGCTGCTCGAACTCAACAAGAAGGCGCACGAACTGTCCGAGGTCTCGCCCTTTAATCGTATCGAGGGGAGCGGAGATGTGGGCGTCATTACTTCCGGGGTTAGTTACACATACATAAAAGAGTACACTTCCGGAGCAGCGATCCTGAAACTTGGGTTCACCAACCCTCTCCCTGAGAGAAAGATCGCCGAGTTCATAAAAGGCAAGAGATACATTATTGTTGTAGAGGAATTAGAGCCATTCCTTGAAGACCAGATCTTCCGCATATGCGCCCAGAACAACCTTTCCGTCCCGATATACGGAAAGCGGTCCGGACATCTGCCGAGGGAGTGGGAATTCTCCCCGGACACCATGAAGCGTCTGAAGGATCTGCTTACAGTGAGAGCTATGCCTAGTCCTCTCGCACCGATCGGCATGAAACTGCCTAACCGTCCGGCAACCCTCTGCGCAGGATGTCCCCACAGAGGCATGTACGCCGCGACAAAGAAGGCCGTGGGCAAAAGAGAAGTCGTTTACTGTTCGGATATTGGCTGCTACACTCTGGGTGTGCAGCCGCCCTTCAGCACCGCCGATCTTGTGATATGCATGGGCGGCGGGGCGGGAGCCGCAGGGGGGTTCGAAAAAGCCACCGACCAGAAAGCGATCGCCTTCATTGGGGATTCTACATTCTTCCATTCGGGGATCACTCCGCTGATATCCGCAATTTTCAACGGCCACAGCATAGTGATGGTAATACTTGACAACAGAACGACCGCGATGACCGGCCACCAGCCGAATCCTGGAACGGGGAGGAGTTTCGGCAGTGTCAACACAGAGCCCATAAGCATAGAGGCTCTTGTAAAAGGCTTGGGAGTGAAATTCATCGAGACGATCGACCCGTATGACATGAAGGCAGCCGAGAAGATAATGAAGGATGCTTTGGATTTCGACGGCGTCGCCGTGGTCATATCGAAGTGCCCCTGCCCTCTCGAACTGAAAAAAAGCAAGACGCTTGTGATCAGAGAATGCCATGTCAACCAAAGCAAATGCATCCATTGCCACTTATGCCTGAAGACCATCGCATGCCCGGCGCTTGTCGCGAAGGGCGAGACGGTGATGACAGACGCTACCGCATGCATAGGGTGCGGCATGTGCGCCAATGTCTGTCCCAAGGGCGCGATAGAGGTGATGAAATGAGATATACTGTGCAGATCGTCGGGGTCGGCGGACAGGGAGTGCTTTTAGCGTCAATGGTGCTGGGCACTGCTGCGATGAGAAGCGGCCACCGGGTAGCGATGAGTGAGGTCCACGGGATGGCTCAGAGAGGAGGGAGCGTTATATGCACGCTCCGGATCGGTGATGATGTCATCAGCCCGCTCGAATCGACCGGCGGGGCCGACCTTATCATCGGATTTGAGCCGGTAGAGACGTGCAGATATCTTTCCCTGGGCAGCGATAAAACACAGATCCTGATGAACTTGGACCCTGTGTACCCGTCGATGGTGGCTGCAGGCTTTGAAGAATACCCGGACATTCAGGGGCTGGTCGGTTCCGTCAGAACGATGACCGATAACCTTATGACGCTTGACGCGACAAAGATCGCCCTATCCGCAGGAAAGGCCGTTGCGGCCAACGCTGTGATGATCGGGGCTGTCGCCGCGGTCAGAGGTTTCCCGCTGAAGAAAGAACTTCTCAAAGAGGTCTTGCTGGAGAAAGTGCCCAGTAAATCAAAGGAACTGAATTCAAAGGCATTCGAAATGGGTTATGGCGCAATGCCGTAACCCAAAAGGAGGAAGAACAAGGGGGAGGGGGAATCCCCCTTTTTTGATCTTAAGTTTTTATTCCCGGAGATATCTTGATCTCCGGCACATCGACTGCGACTTCCTTCATCAGACCGGTCTTCTGGATGGAGAGTATCTCTACTTTTATCCCGGAGGCTATCCGTTCTGCCGTTTCGTCAACGAAACCGATTATGCTCCTGTTCACTGCACGGAACGCCTCTTTCATGGTCGCGTCCGGCATTAGGTCAAGGATCTTGTCGTTCTCTATGACGAATGTATTAGGGCATACTGCCCTGATCGATCTCAGCCCTTCTCTTGCGGTCTGTATGCAGTCTGCCTCAAAAGAGAAGGGGTTTATCCCAATCGTGAATGTCATTATGTTGTTGCGGTTGCATATCTCGGCTACCACTGACGCTGCACCCGTACCTGTCCCTCCGCCGAGTCCCGTGATCAGGAAGACGATGTCATGCCCTCTGATGGCCTTCTCTATCTCGTCCTCGTGGACTCTGGCGCACTTGTTTCCAAGTCTTGCGTCACCCTTGGTGCCCTCGCCCTTTGTGACCGCTTTACATATGTAGATCTTTTTATCTGCGGCTGTTTCGTCCAGGGCCTTTTTGTCTGTGTTGATGGCGATGGTGTCCACTGGCGCAAGTTCTTTATAGAAACCACTTACGACATTGCAACCTGCGCCTCCGAGACCAACCACCGCTATGCGTGGCTCGATCGTGAAAGATGTCTCTTCAGTTTCCTTTGTGTCTGCTTCCATTTGTGCATCCCCATTCTTTTTTTTTGTCAAAGAGTTTGATGTGGTAAGGTGGTGCGCGGGCACCCTTGTGTTGCCTTACCGAAGTTTTTTTCCCATCCCTTCTTCTTCATTTCATTCTTGAGGTCAGCTGTGCCGTCTTGAAAGCACGATCCGCGGAATCCTCCTCGGTCTCCGGTTTCACGAGCTTTGCGATGACCCACTTTCTGATCAGCTCCTCTTCGTCAAAGGCGGTCCCATCTTCCACCATAAGCCTAAGAGCCTCCAGCTGTACCTCTCTGAAGCGGACGAAGATTCCGCCTCCTGTTCCCGCAGCGCCGGACGCGAGCTTTTGAGAGCTTATATATCCCGCAATTGCGTCTCTGATGAATCGGGACCGATTTTTGATTCCATTCTCGGTCATGAAGTCTTCCATCATCTGGAAGTCTTCGATTCCCATCCTGATCGAGAATGTTTCTTCTTTCTCACCCATTTCATCACCTCGAGTTTGTAGAGTTCCCATCCCTTCGAACTCGTTGTACTACAATAATGCCTCTCAAGTATATAAATCTATCACAAATGTGATATTTTGTGTTAGGAAAAATTTGTTTTTAGATGCCTAAATTAGGCTCTTTTTATTATATACGCGTCCACTAATAAAGATTTTTCGTTTATTTGATCAATAATTATACAACACAATGTTATGATTGTGTTAGAAAATGTATGAATGGTCGTAAGGGTGTCCGCGTATCTGAGATCTGTTTCCAGAGGAGTGCGTTTGTGAAGCTTATGGAATATTATTTAATAATGGATATATTAGAGCGTAGATAACCGTTGAGTGCTCAAATGTCTGGTTACAGCGAAATGGAAAGGAAATGG
>WQTN01000100.1 GCA_009786295.1 Methanomassiliicoccaceae archaeon | reverse complement strand
CGACTATTTCGGCGATGGAAGACTCGTTCAATCCTCCGGAGACTATTATATCGACATCTTTGTGGCCGTTCATGTCAAGTTCCCACCTGACCTCATTGATCAGCTCCTTGAAGTTGCCCCGCCTGGAACCCGGCGTATCAAGCCTAACGCCTTTCAGGTCCTTGACGGAACGGCAGGCCTCCAATGCTGCAGCCCTCTCGTCGGAGAATGTATCTATAAGCATTATCCGCGGAACATCTTTTTCAATGACCCTGTCAAAAGCCTTGAAAGCGGCATCGTTGCTCCCCATTAGCAGCATAAGCGTATGAGGGACGGTCCCGATGGGCTCTTGGCCTATTATGTCCCCGCCGATCTTCGACGACACTGCGTCGCAACCCCCGATGAAGGAGGATCGGTCCAGCACTCCGGCGATGGCCGGGTGCATCCTTCTGTTGCCGAATGCGAGAACGGTCTTGTCCTTGGCCGCTATCTTCGTGCGCGCAGCGGCGGTGGCGATCCCTGAGGATTGGCAAAGCATTCCGAGTATGGCAGTCTCCATTATGCCGAAATCCGTGTAGGCACCGAATACGTTCATTAAGGGTACGCGTACGCTGTCCGCAGTTCTTGTTCTGAAAACTGTACCTTCGGGGACCGCAGATATCGACACAGGCAGCCCCTCCATAAGTCTGATGACCTCTTCAAGCCCGCAGAACACGCCCCACTTCCAGCTGTTCGGCAGGGAGCTACCGGTTATTTCCGCGCATACTTTCGTTCCGGACAGCCCTGATGCTTCAAGGATCTTTTTCGTTCTCTCAAAATAAATATCCATCGTGCATCCTTCGCGCACATCCTTCTCATCTGCAATGAACAATTTTTCCATGCGATCACAATCTGAATATTTTCTTTCCCGGGAAGGCCGCTTTCGAGCCCAGCTCCTCTTCTATCCTGAGCAGTCTGTTGTATTTAGCCGTGCGCTCTCCTCTCGCCGGAGCGCCGGTCTTTATCTCCCCGGTCCCCCAGCCCACGGAAAGGTCGGCGATCGTGGTGTCTTCCGTTTCCCCGGACCTGTGAGAGACCACAACGTTGTACCCGTTGTCGAAGCTCATCTGCGCAGCATCAGCCGATTCCGTGACGGTACCTATCTGGTTGACCTTGAGGAGCAACGCATTCGCCGCCCCCATCTCGATGCCTTTGCACAAGCGCCCGGTGTTCGTCACGAAGATATCGTCGCCAACGATCTGCACGCTGCTCCCTATCATGGATGTCAGCTCGGCGGTCGTATCGAAATCATCCTCGAAGAAAGGGTCCTCGATGCTGATCAGAGGGAACTTTTCGGTCAGCGACGCATAGTGGTCCGCCAGTTCTCCGGATGTCAGTTTCATTCCGTCCACTTCATAGATCCCGTTGTCATAGAATTCGGAGGACGCTGCGTCTATGGCAAGGAAGACATCCTCTCCGGGCGAGTAACCAGCTCCGGACACAGCGGTCATTATCGTTTCCAACGCCTCTTCAACAGTTTTCAACGGAGGGGCGAACCCTCCTTCGTCGCCGATATTTATCGATCCGGTGCCGTACCTTTTTTTCAGTATCGTTTTTAATTCCATGTATATCTCGGAGGACATCCTCAGACATTCGGAGAAAGATCCCGCGCCTGCGGGAATTATCATGCATTCCTGTATCTTGAGGCCCCCGCCGGCATGTTTTCCGCCGTTAATGATGTTGAACATCGGTACCGGAAGCGTGACGTGGTCGTTCCCCATGTGCTCGTATATCTCTTTTCCCAAAGCATAGGCGCCGGCCTTTACAGCCGCAAGAGATACGGCGACCGTCGCGTTGCCTCCAAGTCTGGTTTTATTGTCGGTGCCGTCCAGATCGATAAGGGCATAATCGATCGTCCTCTGGTCTGACGGGTCCATTCCGACAAGCGTCTTTGATATCTCGTCCCTTATGTTCCCGACGGCCTTCTGGACGCCTTTTCCCCCATACCTCTTTCCTCCGTCCCTCAGCTCATGAGCTTCCCATGAGCCGGTGGATGCTCCGGAGGGAGCTATCGCCGTTATTCTCTTTCCGCCTACGGTGAGTTCCGCTTCAACGGTAGGGTTCCCCCTTGAGTCCAGAACTTCTCTTGCCCATACCCTTTCGATCTTCATATTCATTCTCCGCTTGGGTTGCGATATATCATATGTTTTAGTAATGTCTCTTTGTCTTCAGCAGTGAATTCTGCCGGAGCGGCAGATACAAGGATTGTCATCCGCTATCAGAATCCTCATTTTCACACTTCCAAGTGTCAGGCGATACCTAGACTGCCCTTGAGGTATATTAAAGAAGTGAACAGGACCCCTTCTCAAAAAAGTCACGTCCACTGAAAAGCATGATTACTGTTTTCTGCTCTCTTTGGCCTTGGGCCTGAGGTTGCTGTATCCGCACTTACGGCACTTGTCCGCTTTCTTGGGGTTCGTCGCATAGCAGTTCATGCAGACGGATTTTTCAAGCAGCCTGTGCTCAGCTTCTTTAAAGCGTGCCATTTATTAATTCCTCTGGCGAGTCCATTATTGAAGTATTATTTATAGGATTCGTCGTTGCGGCCGAAGAGCGCTCTCTGCTGAATAAAATCCCTGAGGACATCTTCCGTCGTCGGCCCCATCATCTCATGGGTGACGAAATCCGGGGACAGGAAATCAACGAGAAGCTTGCACCTGGCGTTCGAGAACGGCCTGTGCTGATCTATCTTCTTAACGTGCGGATATATCCTTGCGATCGTATCCTTCATCTTCTCTCCCCTGGGCCTTTCCTCAGGCTCGAAGGTGTTCCTGTATTCTGCGCTGGTGCTCATATGCAGATGCATTGTGCCTATCCGTTCCTTCATCTCATCAGGATACCTGCCGAATATCTCCAAAAGCCGGTCTATGCACGTCTGCTCGTCATAAGCGTCCGGGAGCGTGTTCATCAGATGCCCCGTATCAAGGCACAGCCCCCAATTATCGAACTCAAGGTGCGAATCCAGATACCTGTACTCCCAAGGATCGAGCAGTTTCAGCCCGGACCACCACAGGTTCTCGAACGCCAGCTTGAGAGGGGGTTCGCCGCCCTTCAGGCCGGAGACGGCCTGGTTCATCATTTCGCAGAACACTTCGAGCACGGCCCTGCTGTTGTCGTAACGTTCTCTGTGCATCGCAGTGTCCAGATCTGTGCTGCCGGCGTGAAAGACGCCGTACGCCGGATCTATCTCCGACGCGAACATCATGGCCGCCCTGATGTTCTTCATCATCTCTTCTCTGTCCCTTCCGAACGTTATGTATTTCACATCGTCCTCGTTGAATTCCTCCGGATCTGCGCGCCCTGTCCATCCGCTGTACCAGTCGATCGCAAAAGGAAGATGGACGCCCTGCGAGATGCTCTTGTAGGAGGAAGGGACCTTCTCAAACAAAGTAATCAATTCTACGCCGTCGCATCCGATGTCCTTCAGACCTTCTCCGTTAAGGGGAAGGTCCTCAAGAGGCTGAAACGCACAGTAGCTGAGCAGATGTTTCATGGAGTTTCCGATGATAATGAAGCCTCAGAGGAGTTCGAACGCCGCATTGATCGCCGCCTCTATCGCAAGGATCTTTGTATCAGCGCTTCCCACGATTATGACGTCGCTCTGCGTGATACCGGTCTCTTTACGGATGCTCTGCGCAAGCTCAGGGGTCCTTTCATCTATGTTCCAATCCGGAGGTATCATAAGGATCCCGTCCCTGATGACGACGGTGGTGCATCCTGTGGCCCCTACCTTTATGCCAGCATCCCTCTGCTGCATCCCGTTGTAGATCTTGTCAGAGACACCGAGCACCAGAACGCTCTGGGAATATTCTCCCACTGTTGATTCTCCGAGCTCGACATTCACGACCTTTATGGGGATCTTGGAGAGGAATAGACTGCCCGCTTTCGTGATCGTTATCCCGGTCTGCTTGACAGTTACGAAATCCCATTCTTTCAGCGTATCTATTATGCGCCTCATGCTGCCTTCTCCGATACCCACCATCTCAGCAAGTTTCTTCCGGCCTATTCTTCTGCAGTCAGACAGAAGGTGAAGTGCCCAGTATATGTTTGCGTCAGAGAATCTGAACATCGGACCGAACTGCGGAACTTCCATTATTTTCATCGTTATCCTCCAAGGCGGTCAGGATCAGAACGTTCTGACCTTTCCGGCAATGATAAGCTCTGTGACTTTATCTACGTTGTTCAGCCAATCCTCTGCGATAGCCGTGGCATCCGATTTCCATTTCTGGAGCTTGGGGTCCGAACTGGCCTTTGCGGATACAATGTCAATGGATGCAGTGAGGGGCTCGGAGACGGGCTTCCCTATCTGGGAGAGGAGCCTTACGCGTACCTCGGCGTTCCCTCCGACGTTCTTCGCGATGTCGTCGGCAATAAGTTTGGACATTATGTTGTATATCTTCCCTATGTGAGTGATGGGGTTCTTTCCGGACGTGGCCTCCATCGACATCGGCCTGTAAGGGGTTATCAGGCCGTTGCATCTGTTCCCTCTTCCCACCGATCCGTCATCCCCCATCTCCTGGGACATTCCGGTGCATGTAAGGTAGAAGACCTTTCTTTTGTAGTCGTCACCTGTGTTAACGAAGAGGTTGATGTCGAGCTTCCGTGAGCCGATGATCTTCAGCGCGTTGTCCAGGGTTGAGTTGTAAAGCTGCTCGATGGCGGATTTGTACTCCGTCGCGTCGCTGATATATTTGTCTATCATCGCGCATGCCACTGTCATTATGATCTTGTTGCCGACCCTTGAGGCCATGACCTTAACGTCCTGCCCGCTTTCCGGAAGCTTCTTCTTAAGTTTGCCGTTAATGTACTCTTCGGTCTTCAGGACCAGCGTGTCTGTTATGGAGTACGGCGCATACCCTACGCCGAAGGAAGTGTCGTTCGCCAAGTGGCCGGATGCTTTGTAAACGCCGGTGAGATCATCCGATCCCATCCCGAGCCTGGCATCCAATACGACCTCCGAATCCACATTCAGGTTAGGGAATGTCTTATCGAGATACTTCTTCGCGGCAGCAAGGGCCGTGGGTTTGCAGGGAAGGGATTTGAGGTCCTTGCCTACTGTGACATTGGTGGTCGCGCGGCCCACTAAAAGAATGTACGATGGGTCTATGATCGCGCCGCCTCCGAATCTGGGGGCTGCCTGACCTGCGGCTATCTGGGTTTCATCCGTGTTATGATGGAGGACGTGCCCGTATTCTTTGACATACATTTTACATAGGGCTTTGCTCACTTCCTCTGCGAGCGCATCCGCAACACTGTCCGGATGTCCTATTCCTTTTCTTTCTACGATCTCAATATTCCTTTCCGGCAGAGGTATTTCATCAACGCCGGCTACATGGATATTCTTCTTGGCCATTTTTCGTTCCTTCCCGGTGCACCACAAAATTGGTTTAATGGCTATGTTATTATTTACTTGTTAATAAAGATGTACGGCACGACGGCCGAAGCAGGTCTTCTCAAATCTTTCTGATGCTGTTTTTTGAGACCCTGTAAAGGTCCATATCGCTCGGTACGACCGTATTCTTGAAAAAATGTCCTGCCTCTTCTCCGATGAGGCCTTTGTTCTCGTATCTGTTGCTGATATGGATAAGGAACAGCGTCCCGCATCCGCATTCTTTGGCCGCTTCTGCGGCCTGTACCGACGTGGAATGCTTGTGGTCTGCGGCAAGCTTGGACTCATTGCCGGAAAAGGTGGACTCGTGTATGAGCACGTCCGCTCCGGCGGCAGCTTCAGACAACTCTCTGCATGGGACGGTATCCCCGGAATAGACAAGGGTGCATCCTGGCCTCGGAGGGCCGACGACCATATCGGGCGTGACATTCCCGACCGCCCTGCCGCCCTGCAGGCTGGAGAAATCCGGTCCGGGACGGAGACCAAGTTCCGCCGCTTTCTTCTTATCGAATTTCCCCGCCGAGTTTTTCTCTGATAATTTGTAACCGAAGGAGGGCATGCTGTGGTCGGTCGTGAAAGCGGACACCGTGAACCCGTCGAATTCTATCGTCTCTCCAGGTTCAAGCTCGGTAACATGAAGATCGTATCCGATGTCTCCCTCGCATGCGGAAAGGACCGCGCTGAGACAATCCGACAGCCCCTTCGGCCCGCAAACGGAGAGCTTCTCCTTCCTCCCAGAAAGCCCCATTGTCTGGAGCAGCCCAGGGAGTCCGAGGAAGTGATCGCCGTGCATATGCGTGATGAATACTCCCTTCACTTTCATGAATGAGAAGGGAGACATCATCATCTGCCGCTGGGTCCCCTCCCCGCAATCGAAAAGCACCATGTCTGTGCCGCAGCGGACCGCGACGCACGGCATGCCCCTGTCCCGTGATGGGATGCTTGCCCCGGTGCCCAAGAACAAGATGTCCAACATGCGTTACCTGCTCAATAGTACTGGTCAAGCTCTCTGCTTGTCTTCGTTTCTTTCTTGAAGTTTTTGTAGTGATCTTTGCAAAGGTGTGCGCTTCTGACTCCCTGGTCCTTGAGCTTCAGCGACGATTTTGAGAACTGTTTGAGGCTTATCGACCTCTCTGCCTCTTTGTCGCAGCCGACCACGTCGCAGACCTTTTCCGTCCTTTCCTGTCTGAGCGATGCCATATTGCTTAATTATCCCCTGAGATATATTAGTTTCTTGGAAGTGAGCACTCGCTCGCATATCCACAGCAACACATCAAACGTGGCAGATCAGAATATCTGTGTCATGATGAACAGCAGCACCAGAGGGACCAATATGCTGCTGAATGTGCCTATTATGAATCTCTCCACGAAGTCCGGGTCCTCGAACTGTTTGAATCTCGCGAGCGATTTAGCTGTGACCACAAATGCGATGGCCACATACCACCCCATGAATCCTGTGATCATTATAATCACACGTTCGAACATACCGATCGTTGAGCCGAGGCCCCCATGGTCATACGAAGTTCCCTCTGAGGCATAGTTCGGACAGAAGTGATCCATCGTCACCCTCACGAACTCTGAGGACGGAGCAAGGCATATAAGCACGGAAAGCACGAAGTAAAGATAGGTATCCGCATTATCTCCGAACAGCGACAGAAGTGCATCTGTAACGTCTGCAAAGGCCGCGTTCCCGGTGAAGAAAAAATATACGGCCAGCAACAGTGCGGCAGCAATCAGCATATGAGTGCAGACGAAGGCGGCGAGACCCTTAGGCCGGGCGGTAATAAGATCGCTTTGTCCGATGAAGTAAACAGCATGCGTTGCGAGGACGATCAGAACAAAAAAGAGCGCTGAGAGCAATGAATCAGGCAGCAGCATTGCCGGAATGATGAAGGCGGCGGCATACAGAAGAAGGGAAGCAAAATAACCGCGCATCTTCCTGCCGAAGCGGTTCAGTCTTTGCAGATAGAACGTCCCTATCAAATACGCCGCAAGAATGAGAACATAGCTCAGCATCATTATCCCTCACATAAGCACTGTTCGGCAGAAAGCGATGCGCCGATCAACAGAGAACGTATCATCTCCACATCTCCTTTGATCATCATCTGTCTTATATTCTCTGAAGAGACATTGAGCATTCTGCCGATCATGGTCTGATTGTTCCTGCCTACCGTTTTCATATTAAAAAAAATATTGCTGCGATAAGCCAGCTCGGATAGGTTCACGCTAGGGGCCGCTGCTGTAAAACTATAGTCTCCGGTCGTTCTGTCGCTGTCCCGGTAGATCTCAGCGCAAGACTCAATGAACCTGCGGATGCCTTTATTGTATTCTTTAGTGTCCACATCATCCGTTATCAGCGGGTCCGTAAGGGAAATGAGGTTATCGACTATCCTCTGCTTCCGGCTTTGTTTTGACATGAGCGCCTGCGCCGCTGCAAGATACCGATTCACAAAATCATCTTCCTTGCATCCGGATCCGAAGAGCATATCGTATCCGTTGTCTTTAGAGAATGTTAAAATGTTACGAGCATTGTGATATGAAGTACCATCCATCATATTGCTGCTCCTGTAAGGCATATCTATCAGGCTTCCGGCACCGATGCCGCATCGCATCTCGTACGGAAAGAATGCCGATCTGATGAAGAAATAACAGCAAAA
>WQTN01000099.1 GCA_009786295.1 Methanomassiliicoccaceae archaeon | reverse complement strand
GGACTCAGAGAACTGGTCGATGCGGCCAAAGATGCTCTTACGGATATACAGTTGACAATCGAGAAAGAGTACATGCAGAGGTTTTTCAGAGAGATAAGGAAACAGGACGGAGGACTGTCCGCCTACGGCGAGGATGATGTAAGGACGGCGGTCAATGCCGGAGCGGTCGACGTTCTGCTGCTCTCGGAATCTCTCAATAAATACATGGTGACCGCGGAGTGTGGCTCGGGCCACACTGTAAAGACGACGGTCGACAATCCGGATGAGAGAATACAATGTCCCGAATGCGGCCAGCCCGCAAAGGTGGTCGAACAGCAGGACCTCATCGACAATTTCTTTGAGGCCGCAGACGGATTCAATACTAAAGTGCAGTTGATCTCCGGAGATTCGGAAGAAGGAGACATGCTTCTGAAAGCGTTCGGAGGCATGGCGGCCATTCTGAGATACAGGATGGGATGAGCATGGAAAGCAGGCAGAGGTTCGAGCGCGAGGTCGATTCCGCAGTGCGTGTGGCGTTGGAGAAAATAAAGGCTCCCGATCTTAAATTCATAAAAGAGGCTTCAGACATGGCAGACCTTGCAGTACCGTGTTTCAGCTTCTCAAAAGAACTCAGGTCGGACCCGAAAGCCATCGCAGAAAAGCTGGCTGCAAACATAGCGCCGTCCGGGCTGATATCGTCTGTGAACGCCCTTAATGGTTATCTCAACTTCATGATGGATGAGACGGCGCTGATCGGGGAGACACTGGAGAGAATAATCGCAGAAGGCGATGCCTACGGTTCAATGCCAAGGAACGGAATAAAGATCAACGTCGAGCATACATCAACGAACCCTACAGGGCCGATACACGTCGGAAGAGCCAGGAACCCAATAATAGGAGATACGCTGGCAAGATCCCTGAAGAGATGCGGGTATGATGTGCAGACGGAATACTACGTGAACGATGTGGGGAAGCAGGTCGTCATACTTACATGGGGCGTCAACAACGTCCCGAAAGGTTCTGTCACAGAAGAGGATAGGGACAAGACGGACCACAAACTTGTCGCATACTATCGCGAGGCCAACAGGCGGATGGAAGAAGACGGCGAGGTCAAAGAACACATAGCCGAGATGCTCAGAAGATTCGAGGACGGGGATGAAGAAGTGATCCGCAGCGTCAGGAAAACTGCGGAAGCGATGCTGGACGGGTTGAAAGAGACTCTGGCAGACATCAACGTCGAACTTGACAAATATACATGGGAATCCGATTTCATAACAGACGGGTCGGCAAAGGGCGTGGTGAACATGCTGAAAGGGTCGAAATATGCGGGGCAGACGGAGGACGGCTCCTGGTATGTTGATCTGAAGGATTTCGGTGTGCAGGGCAAGAACACGAAATTCACTTTCACAAGGTCCGACGGGACCACCCTTTACACAACGCGCGACCTCGCATATCACTTAGATAAATTCAAAAGAGCGGACAGGGCGGTCGATGTCTTGGGCGAAGATCAGAAACTCGGGTCCAAGCATCTGTGCTCGGCCCTGGAGATACTGGGCTGCGAAAAGGCTCCAGAAGCAATGTTCTATTCTTTCGTATCTCTTCCTGAGGGAAAGATGTCCACGAGAAAGGGAGTAGTTGTTTATCTGGATGACCTTATCGACGAAGCTGTCAGCCGTGCGATGAATGAGATAAGATCCAGGCGCAGCAACCTGTCGGAAGAGGAGATGCTCAACATAGCCAGGAAGATAGGGATCGGAGCCATACGATACAACATCGTCAGGGTGCATCCGGAGAAACAGTTCGTCTTCAAATGGGATGAGGCGCTCAACTTCGACGGGAACAGCGGGCCGTACATCCAATATGTTCACGCGAGAGCCTGCAGCATGCTCAGCAAGGCCGGGAAATATGACCGCTGCACAGATCCGTCCATGTTCACCGATGAGTACGAGAGGGCTCTGATAAAATCATTGTCCAAATTCGGCACGGTCATCAAAGAGGCCGGAGAAGAGAGGCGCATACACGTGCTGCCTGCATACGGCCATGAGGTGGCGGCGGCATTCAATCAGTTCTACGCCATGGTGCCGGTGCTGGCATCGGATGAGAACAGGGACCCGAGACTGACACTGGTAGAATGCACAAGGGCTGTTCTGAGAAATGTCCTGGACTGCCTAGGGATAGACTGCCCGGAGGAGATGTGATGGAGATCCGCCAATTGAAGCTCAAGGACATCGAAAAGGTCAGAGAGCTCGAGATCTTCTGCGTAAAGGAATATTTCGCGGACACCATCGAGAACAGGTGGGAGGACCTTCCCAAAGAGTGGAAGGACAACATCGGGGCAAGCAGCAAAAATCATTTCGCTTCGTATCTTGAAAGCGGTCTGAGTTTTGTTGCTGAGGAGGACGGAGAGATATACGGTTTCATTTTCGCAAAGATGCTGGAACACATATTCGACGTGAACAAGCTGGTATGGATAGAGAACATGGGGGTCCACCCGTATGTCCGGAGGAATATGATCGGATACAAACTCCTAAGGGAAGTTCTCAGGAAAGGTCAGGAAATGGGCGCCGAAGCCGCCCACAGCATGCTGCAGACGGGCAATGCTCCCTCAATAATGCTCCATAAGAAGATCGGGTTCTTCATGGACAGGAGAGAGGTCGCCCTTATTGTTCTCAATGATCCGAAACTAAAGCTCTGAATATCAGAAAATATGCCGAAGAGCACACAGAGCGCGCTCTCCGGCCGTTTCTCTCTTTAAATGGTCACTTCCTTCTGGAACTTACGTACTTGAGCTTTTTAGGTTCCTCTGAAGAAGTCTCCTTTTTCTGCGGCACAGCCTCTTTTTTCTCCTTCTTCTGTTTCTCAGGATTAGTAGAGGGCGTTGCTTTTTTCTCCTCCGGCGGAACGGAAGGTTTAGCTGTCTCTTTCGGCCGGCTGTCAGATTCCCTGTATCTTTTCCTTTCTGTCGCAGATGTCTTCGGAGCCTCTTCAACTTCCTCTCTTGATTCTTTCTTCTGCTTATCGAGCTCGGTGAATGTCGTGTCAGGCTTCTTTGCCGGCGCATTCCTCATATAGAGGAAAGCTGCGACGACTATCATGATGGCTATTACCGCAATGGCGATGTAGGTCGTCGGTTTGCTCAACATCGATTCGGTAACATTCACGTCCACGGTGGTGGAATAGATGTTAGAGGTGCCGCCCGATGTGAGAAACACCGGGTTCTCGGATTCGCATGTGACAGTAAGCGTGTGGGTTCCCACAGAACTCAGTCTGAATCCCATTTTCGCAGTATATGTGATAGGGTCGTCCACTCTGGCGGGCACTACAACATCGTCAGTGAATTTTTTGCCGCTTTCTGTAGTGACCGTTATTGTTATTCTCTGCTCGTTGTACTCATCGCTCCAAAAAGTGATGTAGAGCGTCCCGTCGCTAGAGTTAGTGAATCCCTGCCCCCATATTTTGTCATCGTCTATGCTTACTCGTGCATCTGACTCATTGCTCATCAGGATGCTTACGGGCACTGCGATCATCATGATGACCGCAAGGACAATCAGTGTTTTTTTGTGATTCATCTGCTCACCTTAAGTAATGATTTCATTGACGCGTTCCTGCTCAATGGCTCTTCTTATCTCCATGGAAAGTCTCCTTCCCGTGCTCATCTCCTTTCTCCAAAGGGCGTTGCCGTACGGATGTCCGACTGCCATGTGGACGTTTGTGCCGCCACCTATACGCGGAGCGACATCATAAATGTAGAAGTTAAGGTCTTTGTCGACGCACGTCTGCAGACAGAAGGGACCGATGACCCCGGGGTCATAATATTTCTTGGTCGCTTTGATGTATTTCTCGCCCATCTCGAATGCGGCATCCAGAAGGGACTCCCTGAGGGTCGCGGAATTGTGGCCGCATACAGTGTACTCGGGGATTATTCCGTCATTCTCCAACTCTACCTGCTGCTTGCCGGGGAGCCGGCAGTATCCGTCGAGAGAGGTCTCGAACCTCCAGTCCACTCCGAGAAGTTCAAGCTGTTCTCCTTTCTCTTCCAGAGGAGAGCGGAAGAAGTCCAAATTGAACACAGGCCCGATGATGTACTGTTCCATCCTTGCTTCTTTGAGGAAGTCCTCTTCTATTACTCCCTGTCTGATCAGTTCCGTTGATTTCTCGACAAATTGGTCGTGGTCCTTCGCTGTGAAAAATCCTCTTTCCAATTTCTTTACCTTGTGGTGGACCTTGACTATGGTCAGGCCGTCAATGTCCTCCGGCCTCTCAACCTTTTTTGGGAACGGGAGCCCGGCCTTTTCGAGTATCCAATAATAGTCTCTTTCGCCGCCTCTCTCTTCCGACCGCAGAAGGTTCCTGCTTCCCACCAGCGGGACCCTGAACTCGTCTTCGACGGCATCTATGCCGCAGTATGAGACGAACGATCGGTTGGGTACGAAAAGCACGTTGTTCTTTATCAGGTCGTTTTGGACGCTTGGACGGACAGTATCTTTGAATTTGTCCACAAGAGTAACTTCATCGACAACTCCTCTTACAGCGTTCCCCGACCCGTCGCGGTAGGCCCTGAAATAATTGGCAAAGGTCTTTTCCCTCCCTTTCTGGCATATCGCGACCGTCTTGAAGCCTTCGGACACTGCTCCGTCGCAGGTGTCAAGCGCAGAATGCGATGCTACTACTCCGATTTTAGCGTTCTTAAGCTTATATCCCTCAAGAACTGCCAGAACGTCATCTCTTTTTATCATTGTCAACCTTATCCGCAATAGCTTTCGCGACAATATAATCTTTTACGAGCGTGCGCAAAAAACACGCATTGTTCCTTCCCGGGCAAGGACGGTCGATTTACTTGCCAAGTATTGAAATGAACTTGGTGACAGCGTCCCTTGCATTTTCGGAATATATGTCCGCGCCTATCTCATCTGCCCACGACTGCGTCACAGGCGCGCCGCCAACGTTCGTTATCACATGGTCCCGGATGCCGGCTTTGAGCAACATCCTCTCCAAATATTTCTGATTGAACATCGTTGATGTCATGGATGTGGAAGTACAGATCGCCAAAGCTTTGTTGTCAACAAAGGACTGTATGATCTTTGTTAATTCGACGTCGCTGCCAAGGTCGATCATTGCGAACCCTGCAATTCTGAGCATTGTCGCCACTATGTCCTTTCCTATTGAGTGTATATCCCCGTGAGGGGTGCATATGATGATCTTTCTTCTCGGATCGACATTTTTCCTGATCTTTTCCAGTTCCGGTGACAGTATGCTCATCGCATGCATCATCGCTTCGGACGATGCCATCACATGAGGCAGATAGATCTCGTTGCGGTTGTACTGATCGCCGATCTCTCTTATTCCAGCAGCATATCCCTCATTAACGAGCCTCTCCAGATCCGATGTGCTATCAGAGACAGCTTCTTTTGCAACAGCGACGGCCTCTTTCAGGTCATATTCGATGATGGATTTTTTTGCTCTCTGTATCAGGAACTCATTCGCCATACAAATCCTCCCTTTCTTTTATGGCCTTTGCATCCGCTTTGTGGATTATTTTTTTCATCTCATCCATTATGTCTTTGGCAATCGGCTCCACGCAGTGTGTTTTGAGCACTTCGACCACCACTTCGTGCGCCATTTCCTCAATGGGTTTGCTCCCTCTGCGCTGCCAATCACCGAGCGTGGATCTGTCGAAGAGTTTTGTCTTGGATGTCAGGTCCACGTTCTCTACCGTTGAACTGTGTGAGAGGAACCTGTCGTTCACGCCCAAGTTTTTTATTATGTCAACGAACATGGTCTGTGTATTGACCTCTATGCCTCTGAGGACACTCCTTTCCATGTTCACTATTTCATTATCGATGACCAGCTGCTCCAAAGAGAATGACAGGCCAAGCTCCAGCGTCCCCAGTCCGAACACCGTGGTGGCGCCTGACATTGATGACAAGGAAGAACTCAGTGTCCTCTCGTGTGCTGACTGCGAATCCAGCACCTTTGAGTCAGACAACATGCCTGCCGTAATGGTAGGCAGCTTATAGAACCGTCCAAGCTGATTCGATGCAAGGCTGAGCATCCCCAGTTCCGGGGTTCCCACGGAGGGCGTACCGTGTCTGAGGTCGAATGCCGTGGATGAACTTCCATACCAGACCCTGGCTCCAGGGCTGACAAGCTGGCTGAGGACAATTCCGGCCAGCACTTCCACGTTTTGAAGGATAAGCACGCCTGCCAGATATATTGGGGCCGATGCGCCTGCCATTGCCATGCTCAATATGTTCACCGGTATCCCCAGTTTTGCACATTTGATGATGACCTGCGATGCATTGCTGCCGTACAGCAGGGGAGTTACAGAACAGGCCACAAAGGAAAGTATAGGTCTTTCCCTTGCCAGTTTCTCGTCTCCTCTGTAATACGCCTTGACAAGATTCCAATAGCAGCTCATGTTTTTTTCAATCGGCTCGGCATACTGGATGTGCTTTGTGGTATTGGACAGGGAGGTAACGATCTCATGTACGTCCCTGCTCCCTTTGTTTATCCAATCGTTTGCCGCTATGGGCACGGTAAAGTGGGAGACGCCGTCGGCCCAATCGCATAATCTGGCGATCTCTCCGAGATCGGAATCTGTTGAATCCATGTGTCGATATCTTCCGTATCCTACGTATTTGGCGACTCTGATGCACGGCCCGTATGTTGTGAAATTCACGCGGCCGCCCTGTTCTTGGGTCACAGTGCGGTCATCACCTCTGCCATAGATACAGAATTTCTTTGGAGCTGTTTTAAGAGAACTGTCTATTACCGATGAAGGTATCAGCACAGTCATGGTTGCCCTGTCCACTGTACATCCTCCCTTCTCGAAGTAGTCAAGACCCTCGCTGTCTGCCCATACGATTCCGTGAGTGGAAAGGATTTCTCTTGTTGCATTATCTATTGCACGGATGTCCTCATCGCTCAGCAATTTTAGTATGAGGCCTTTTGCAATAGTATCTTCTTTATTCTCCCCCATAGATTACCGGGTCGTGCAAAGGCTTCTTTTGAATATAAATAGTACGTATCGGGTAGTAGGAAAATCATTATCTATATGGAGTGCTCCTGAAACTAAAAAACCCGGCCGGCAGAGGGCGACGGATCATCCGTTTTTCATATCTGGCATAAGAGCAATCTCTCATGAATGCAGAACTGAAAAACGAATATTTTGATAAAAAATTTAAATATATATAATATATAGTTATATATATTAATTAACTGGAAAAGGGCTCTTTTATTTGGCCGCCGGGACCGTTTCAATTTGTCAATCAAAGCGATTAATACCACACCTAAATGAAATAGATCTGGTTGAAACAATCCTATATGAGAATGGTCTGTTTTAAGTTACAATGACGGTTTCTCTATAGAAATCTCAAAAGACCATAATCTCCATTTGAGTTTTTAAAAGTGAAAGAGTCGAAAGAGATATATAAAAGATTCTATATTCACAGAGTAAAAAGCCTTCTTGCTGATACTAGTACTAATGCATTACTCTTATCATTAGAAAGCTTTTAATAAAATGTAATAATTTTTTTGAAAAACGACACAATAATATATATCGACATCAGATTGTGCAACTATACAAAATAGAGGAGGCGGAAAAATGAGCAGTATAGATAGCCTATCGGCAACAATAGAAGAGATATGCTTGAGCCATAAGCAGGACCATGAGTTCAAGCGAGCCTTGGAAGAGCTTATCAGAAATGCCGCCTCCGACAATTATCTTGATGAGGACATTGCTTCACTAATAACTAGGATCAATAGGCGACAGTCATGAAGATGAGATTTCAAAGGATGAGATACAACAATATTTGCAATTTCAAAGACTTTGATATCAGCTTCAA
>WQTN01000098.1 GCA_009786295.1 Methanomassiliicoccaceae archaeon | reverse complement strand
CAGTTCCTTTTCGGTTTCTCAAGCCTAAGCGCTATGTCTCGCCAGATAGCTGCCTCGTTCTCCCTTGTCTTCGCCTTGAGGTCTGATATCAAGGCAATGAGCTGGGGATTCGTTTTGAAGCTTTTACTCATTTTCTGACTCTCCCGACATTGGGTAACCGTCGTATGGGGAGGTTGTTTATAAAGCTATCCTGGTTTTTTCTTTCATGACCACGTGCGCATATATTTAATACTCCCTGCAATTTATGTGTTTGAGAAGGAGGAACCATATGATTCGATTTGGACCCGCCGGCATACCGCTGTCCTGCAAAGGACGGACACTCAAAGATGGGATAGAGGATGTACACAACCTGAGCCTTAATGCTTTGGGTATCCAAATGGTAAGGGCGGGTGTGTATGGAAGATATCCGGATGAGAGCGAGGTCGGGACCAGGCTCAGGGATGTCAAAGAAGGCTTTGTTGTAGAGTTGGAAAGGGACGGCGAGCTGATATCCAATCCCGACACCGTAATTGAGGAAGAGGATGGCCTTATCTACATGTCATCTGGGATAACCGACAATTTCGGGGAGCTCTACGAAATAGGCAAGATCGCAAAGAGACTTGACGTCAGCATACTTCTCCACACTCCTTACTACATGGACCTCGGTTCCAACAACGAACTCACCGAATCGTGCATAGACAGCATCAGAAGGGCAGCGACGATCGTGAACGCCCTTGACGGCGAGGTCGTCGCCACGAACCTCGGCCTTTACACCGGCAAACTCCCGGAAGAGGACATCGATGCCAATATCTTGGAGAACGTCGCCGGCATAATGGATTGGTGGAAGGACAACAAGATCCGCCCGAAACTCGGCGTGGAGATCACCGGCCATCAGTCCGTATATGGTTCTTTGGAACAGATACTTGATCTCTGCGATTCTGTGGACGGTGTCGTTCCCGTAATAAATTTCCCCCATCACCATTCCAGAACCAACGGGTCCCTCGCGGAACCCGAGGATTTCCTTGATCTGCTGCAGCAGGTGGAGCCTTACTCGGACAGGATATACGCCGTATTTGCCGGCGTTGAGCACAGCGACGGCAACGAAAGGAGGCTTACCCCAATAAAGAAGGGGGACCTGAAGTTCGAGCCTCTCGCAGAGGCACTGTGCACGCTCAACCCCGAGGCGACCATCATATCATCATCGCCACTGCTGGAACATGACGCGATGTACATGAGGATCATCAACGAGAGAGTATTGAGCAAAAGAGTTGCCAAAGCGCTCAAGGAAAAGAAGAAGGCAGAGCTGGCCGCCGCCGCAGAGGAATGATCTTGCGGGAGACGATGGAATATCTGAAAGAACGCTGCAACGCCGCCGTCTATTCCATACCGAAAAAAGATTAGGATGCGCTCATAGATCTGATAATCTCGAAAGAGAAGATATTCGTATATGGCTCTGGCAGGTCCGGCCTCATCGGACAGCTGTTCTCCATCCGGCTGGTGCAGTTAGGGCTTACGGTCTATTTCGTCGGGGATATGACAACTCCGATAATAGGAAAGAATGACCTTACCATCCTTGTGTCCAACACCGGGCGGACAGTCTCCGTTGTTCAGACCGCAGAAATAGCCAGACGCATAGGTTCGCATGTTGTGTCGCTGACATCCTCCGCATCAAGCAAGCTTGCGCAGGCCTCTGACACGGCGATCGTACTCAACATCGAGAAGAATAAGACAGATTCCGAACTGGCACCGCTGGGAACGATCTTTGAGGATTCGGTACTGTTCTTCTTTGACTGCTTGGTACCGCATCTGATGAAAAAGCTCAATGTATCTGAAGAAGACATGCGGAAAAGGCATGCCATCTGGGTATGATCATATCATGATTATCATCCGGGCCTTCTGAGGCCCGTCCCTGCCGCAGGAGAATGCGGCAAGCGTCGAATCCGACGGATCTATCACTACAGCAAATCCTGCCTCATCGCCGAACACTCCCAGATGTGTTCTTATATCCACATCCGAAAGGTAACACCCTATGCCGAGATGTGAGTGATACCAGCCGACGACCGAGCCTCCGCTGCATTTATCCATGGATTCGAAAAGGCATTCTATGCCATCTTTGTTGAACCTTACGCTTGCCTCGTCTGCGTCCAGGCCGGATGTCGCTGTGTCCTCCGCCTTCACGTATATCCCCTCGTCGTCTTTCAGGACGTGCCCGATCAGCAGCCCCATTACCTCTTTGTTCTCGGTGTATCCTCTGTCCGCATGGTCAGTGATCGAATCTATCACGTTTTCGCTGATGTAGAAGGATACTCCCTTTACCGGCCTTGCCCTGAACTCTATCTCCGGCGTGTCGGCCGAGATTATCTTAGGCATGGCGACCGCCGTATCTTACTTCGGCTTCGAACCGGGGTTTGTTCTTTATGCACCATCTCGCGGCCTCCATGCAGGAATCCGTACCGTACGGGTTCATTGGGTTGGGGTCTGCGATGAGCTGTTCCACACCCTTCACGAAAGACAGCAAAGATGAACCGAAAGACCAATTGTCAAGCGTCTTTACGCAGACGAACCCGCCGTCCTCCGGCATCATGATGTTCGGGTGAAAAATAGGTGTCGTCCACTTCGCTCTCGGCCTTTCGTACGGATAATCCTCTGACACGATGATCAGGAAAGCGTGTTCGTTGCCAATCTCTTCTTTTGATATCTTTGCCGCCGTGTTCTTAAGAGATATGCTTATCTCAATAGGGAATTCCGCATTCTCCGGCACTACCCGTATCTTAAGTCCCAGGTGGTCGTTCAGACCGAGTATCTCGTTGTTGATCCTTTTAATAAGGACCGGCCTTACCAGGCCCATTTCAGGCTCCGCCTTCCGGGTCGGGGATCATCTCTATGATATCATCGTCTCTGAGGTTGATCTCGTCTATGCTCTGCCTCTTACTAAGAAGCTTCGACCCCTTTCTGAGCACATAAGCTCCAGCGTCCTTCCCCCAGTATTCTGCGGCTGTATCGATTATGTCCTCTACGGACTCATAGGATTCCAACTCCATCCTTATGGATGAATTGCTCAGCGTGTTGACTACGGTAATTCTGACAGTCATTTTGATTCCTCTGTAAAGTGATTCGGACAGCCGCTGTCTTCCGAGATCTCAAGATCCGTCGTTGCCCCCGACTGCCCGTCATAGTACATGACGTTCTTTATGCACAACTCCCTTCTCCCTGATAATATTTTCATCGCTTCCCTCACTTGTACGGCTGCGATGACCGATGTTGTGGTTATTTCCGACGCTAGCTTCGGTATGAATATCGATCCTCCGCCGGTGCATGAGAACCTTTTCTCCATCAGGCTCATGTGGCTGCCGTTCATCCCGCATTCGAGACAAGGCCCGTCTTCGAGCACGACCTGCACCTTTCCCCTGAACCCGTCGGTGGCACCGTCAATGTATGGTATCTTATGATATCTTGCATGGGAGTTCACATGAAGCCTCGCGGAGATGTTGTCGAGACAGCCTAACACGATGTCGAAGTCCCATTCCTTCAGTTCCTGGATCTTGGAGACGATCGGCGTTACCTCAGAACCCGGATAAAGCCCGCTGGCTCTTTCCGCGACGGCCTCCGCCTTCTTTCTGCCTCCGTCCTCTTCCCTGAAGAATACGCATCTGCTGAGATTCGATGTCACGATCTCGTCCATGTCCACCAACGTAATGTTCCTGAATCCCGCCAGCAGCATGCATTTCACAACCTCGTTACCCAAAGCGCCCGCCCCGACGACCAGACATTTTGCTTTGTGAAAATTGTCAACATCCAGCCAGTCTATCCTTCTCATCCTGTCGAACCGGTCGCTGTCGTATTCCCTTGCCTTCACGCAGAGCGTCACTCGCTTTTCATATAAAACGGTTGGCGAGGGCTGAGTTTCTAGGTATCAATGCAGAACTGCAGGCTATCACGGAAGGAACACGATGACAATAAGGCTGGGCAGCATCTTCCTGAGGTCTTTGAGATCCGGATAGTATATTCTGAGAAAATCATCTTTGTACAGTCTTTTATTCAAAACCTTTGACACGACGGCCGCTTCCGTCCTTCCTTCTATTTTCCACGCCCCTCCCTCATATGAAATATCAGTGCTCACGAAGATGGGGACCCTGAGCCTCATCTTCTCTATCTCTGTGCACTTCCCCGCAAGGAACTCCAGATCCTTTCTGTCAATGGAGCACTTCTGACCGTCCTTGGTCTCGTATGTGTCCTCTTCTGACTCAAGATGCTCAAGGAGCGTCTTCCTTGAGACAGGGATGTGTCTGTTCATATCGCGGATGACATTCTCTACGTCCACGCGGAAAGAAGCGTGTGTCTGTTCTTTATCTTATCTGAATCAACATCTCAGGCGCCCCGTGTGCTGACCCTGCCTGTGTCACAGTTTGCTGTGTCCCTTCATCATATCTGATGCCGCCCAATGGGCCTCTTACGCAGTCTTCCTGCCGGGCTTCAGCAACGCCACCGCGACAGATACTGCAGATATTATCGCAAATATGATGAAAGCCTCATGAAGACCGTCCACGAGAGCCGATATTGCCTCGGGACTTACCAGTTCCGCGCCTTTGCCCAAGAATATGCGCATCATGTCTTCCGGATTGAGCCCGGACAGGACCAGCGGGAACGCGATCGCCAGGCTGAACATCGTCCCTGTGTTGCGGAGCATTATCCTCGCGCCTGATGCTATGCCGCGGCGTCCCGGCGGGACGGCCGCCATGACCGAACTTGCATTCGGAGACATGAACATCCCTCCGCCGACCCCCATAATGACCATGAGCACGCTGACCATCCAGAGCGGGGTGCCGACATCAACGAACGCCAGCCCTGCCAGCGCAACCGTTGTCAGAGCAAGCCCGGCGGATGTGAGCAGTTTCGGTCCGTACTTATCGGACCATCTGCCGGACAGCGGCCCAACTATCATCATAGGCAGACCGCTCGGGATCAGCATTATGCCTGCGGTAAGAGCGTCCATCCCGCACGGCCCTTGAAAGTAGAATATCAGCAGGAACGTGGCTGCTCCTATGCAGAGTCCGTTCAGAAGGTTGGTGAAGTTTCCGACCGCATAGTTCCTCTCGCGGAAAAGGCGCAGGTCCATCATAGGATGCTCCGAACGAAGCTCGACGAATATGAAGGACGCAAGACCTATCACTCCTATGATCGAGGTTATGTAAACAACGGTCATCATGTTCGGATCGCCGAACGACATGTACGTGAATGCTGTGAGAACCCCGGTCAGGCCGACAAGGAATGCCGCTGTTCCGATCCAATCGAACTTGTGCTCTTTGACCTCCCATTTCGGTTCCCTGAGGCGGTGCGCCGCCCATACGGTGCCGAAGATGCCTATCGGAACATTGACAAAGAACACCCACTCCCAGCCGAAAGGAGCGAGTATCCCTCCGATCACCGGGCCGATGACGAACCCTGCGGATGCCGCAACCCCGTTTACGCCGAGACCAAATCCGAGCTTCCCTTTCCTGAAAGCGTCGGTTATCATCGCCATGCTGTTGGCTAGAAGCATGGATCCTCCTAATGCCTGAATTATTCTGAAACCGACCAGGTACCACCCGTTCATTCCAAAGCCGGATATGCCGCATAGCATAGAGCCGAGAGTGAACACCGCGAATCCGAGCACATATATCTTCTTGCGCCCGAACATGTCAGACACCCTGCCTAGGACAGGTACCATTATGGTGGTCACCATCAGATAGATGAGGAGCACCCAGAGCATGGTCATAAAACTCATGTTCATCGACGCCATCATCTCTGGGAGGACAATAAGCAGCGCCGATCCCTGTATCGTCGCCAAAAGCGCGCCGACGGTGGTCACAGACAGGACCGTCATAGCATATTTGTTCTGATCTCTGATATCAATTTGTTTATTGCTGTTCTCAGAAGTACTGTTGTCTTGAATAATACCATCTTCTAAAGTGGCCCATAGATAATTCTATACAAAAACATAATGGATGCACAACCCGTCAGCAACGGCTTCCGGCTGTGCGGTCGGCCGACCGGTCGAATGTCCGAGTCGGTCCAGCTGGCTGCGGATGGTCTCTATTTCCAGTGATATTACTTCCGCACGCTTCTCATTAAGATAAAGGGGCGCCTTCTTGAACATCTCCAGCGTTCCCTCTTGGTCTCCTTCCGCCCTTTTTTTGATACCGACCCTCATTCAGAAAAGAATGGTTGTAGGCTGTAAAACAATAGATATTAGTAAAACAATGGAACAGCATGGTCCGGGGAACAGAAGAGGCGCTTAAAGAGCACCCATGCTATTCCAAAGAAGCGCATGATAAGTTCGCAAGGATGCACGTCCCGGTCGCTCCGAGATGCAACATACAATGCAACTACTGCAACAGGAAATACGACTGCAGCAACGAATCCCGGCCTGGTGTTACCAGCGAAGTCCTTTCTCCGGAAGAGGCGGTCGAGAAGATAAGAGCGGTGAAAGAAAAGATCCCTTATCTGAGCGTTATCGGGATCGCAGGGCCCGGTGATCCTCTTGCCAACGAGGGAACGTTCCGTACCTTGGAACTTGTGAACAAGGAGTTCCCGGAGCTTACGTTATGCGTTTCGACGAACGGCCTCGCGCTCCCGGATAACGCGCAGAGACTGTATGACCTCGGAGTAAGGTTCCTGACGGTCACGATGAACGCCTCTGACCCGTCGGTCGGAGAAAGGATCTACAGTAAAGTGCAATGGAAAGGGAAGACCTTCTCGGGGAAAGAAGGCGCGGAGATGCTTCTGCTGAACCAGCTCGCCGGGATCGAAAAATGCGTTGAACTGGGAATGATGGTGAAGATCAACATCGTCATGGTGCCCGGCATCAATGACTGGCATATCCCTGAGCTTGTAAGTAAAGTCAAGACCCTTGGAGTTTACATTGTCAACATCCTCCCCCTGATACCCGTGGAGGGGACGGAATTCAGCGGCAGAAGGGCTCCGACGCCGGAAGAAAGGAAGAAACTGATGGATGTGTGCGAACTCGACGTGAGGATGATGAGGCACTGCAGACAATGCAGGGCCGACGCAATCGGGCTTTTGGGTGAGGATAGGTCATCGGAATTCATGAGGATGGGCTCCTGCCAGGCGGGCTGCGGACCGTCCTCGGACCGCTCCGGGCCTTCGCTGGTAAAAGTTGAGGGGAAATGCACGAGAATAGCGGTCGCTACATCTGATGGAAAGATTGTCGACAGCGGGTTCGGGAACGCTCCGCGATTCGATGTGTATGAGTTCTCGGACGGAGATGCGGAATTCCTCAGGACAGTGGTCATCGACACATCGAAGGATGTGGCGGGGAGTTCGCACAGGGAGCATATAGAGAACATCGCAGACCTTTTGGACGATTGCTCGGTGATCGTTGTGAAAGAGATCGGCCACATGCCCTCTAAGCTGTTGGAAAAGAGGGGGAAAACCATAAGGATCCATTCGGGGGAAGTCGGAAAGGATGCGTTCAGGCTGCACACTCTGTAAAATGCAGTTGCACTTCCCACCATGCCAGGCCCAGATGACAAAGATCATTGCCAGAAGACCATATTGTCATTGGACAAGATGCTGAAAAGTCCCGGAAATGTGATAAGACACCTGAACGTGATCAATTGGCTGCTTGGTGAAGAATGATCATCGGCGTTCTTCAGACCCGAGTAGTGTATATAAACAAGAAAAGTATCGCCGAATAATAACATAAGGTGAAGCATCAATGGACGCACAGGGACTCAGGGACGCATACGTGAATT